>DASWYH010000931.1:0-4727 GCA_036405095.1 Gemmata sp.
GAAGGGCGAACACCTCCGCGTGCGGCCCGCCGAACATCTGGTGCCAGCCCTCACCAACGAGGCGCCCGGCCGGATCGAGCACGACGGCCCCGACCATCGGGTTCGGTTCAACAAATCCGCGGCCCTTCCCGGCGAGCACAAGGGCGTGTCGCATCCAGGGTTCCAACTCGCTTCCCATGTGCTCCTCGGCCGCCGGGCAAAAATAAATCCGATTCGGGGCGAACCCTCTTCTGCGTCGTGCGTCTATCTAGCGTACACCGCGAGTTGGTGGTAACAACCGCGAACAACGAGCACTACGGTACACCGCTTACACACGATTGAATCATGAACCTCTGGCACGCGAGCACTGAACTTCAAACGACGGCGACCGCCGCTGATGCGAAGGCGGTCTATCTCGCGGCCGGTCTTGAAGCGGGTTATGCGTTAGGTCTGGGCCTCGGCCTGGCCGCGCAAGTTGATTGCCAAGTTGTCGAACTGGAAGTGCCGCTCAGTGAGCTGAGCGGTAAGAGCGATACGAGTGGGTGACCCCTGGCGAGCCATGCGAATGGCAACCGCGCCGGCCGGGGGTACAAGAGACCCCCGGCCGGTTCGCGTTTTGGGCTCGGGTTCGGCGCGGTGAGATCGGTGTGCCCCGTTCGACTTCCGGTGAGGTCGGTGGCCTTTCAAGCCGCCCAGGTCGGGTTCGACTCCCGCACGGGGTACTGGAAATTACAGGTGGTGATTGCGTCTGGGAACGCACTCGGTCTCCAAAACCGATGGCTCCGTCCTGTGGGGTTCGATTCCTCCGCCACCTGCTGAATGTGGTCCAGAAGCTCAGTTGGTAGAGCGTCCGCCTGTCGAGCGGAAGGGTGCGGGTTCGACCCCCGTGTGGACCGCTGCCCGTGAGGGCGTGTGAGCCGGAAGTGTGTCCGACGTTGGCTAGGGGCCTGCCTCTTAAGCAGGTGTACGTGGGTTCGATTCCCACCGCTTCCACTGGTGAATGTGCGTCGGTGGTGTAACCAGTAACACCCCGCTTTGCCACGGTGGCGACGCGGGTGCGACTCCCGCCGGGACGCTCTAGTTGATGACGAGTGAGAAATAAGCGCGCCCATGATGTAGCGGTAGCCTATCGCCTTGCCATGGCGGACGTGCGGGTTCGACTCCCGCTGGGCGCTCTTCCGATTGCGGATTGTGGAACTCGGAATGCGGAATTGAAGACAGTAAGCAAGGCACGGAATTGATGGTCTTGATTCCGAATTCCGCGCTCCGAATTCCGCATTAGTTATGTGGCACGGTACGCCAACAGGGAGTGCGGCCAAGCTCAAACCTTGGTGCGTGTGGGTTCGAATCCCTCCCGTGCTACTCCGGCCCCAGCCGGTAGCGCCTCCGGACGCGCGGTGGACCGCCAGGCCGCCTGTAAAGCGGCCGCCCATTGCGGGCAATGTGGGTTCGATTCCCACCCGGGGCACTCGTCAGCGGGCAGTGAGAAATATGAGGGCGCCCTCGGCCCACCGGTTCCGATTCGTGAGATGGGGCTCGTTCGTCCAACGGTTCAGGATGTCAGGTTGTCAACCTGGAGACACGGGCTCAACTCCCGTACGAGCCGCCTTGTTGGAAATGGAATGATGCGAAGGTGTGACGTATACGGCCCGTTCGTCTAGCGGCTTAGGACAACAGGTTCTCAACCTGTAAGCGGGGGTTCGACTCCCCCACGGGTCACTGGGTGTTGCAAGTTGATGGGCAGTAATTGGCCCTCAATTGAGATCGCCGATCGCCAATTAGAGGTAAGGAATTGGAATCCCCAAGGGTGATGTAGACCAACTGGGAGGAGTCGCCACGCTCAGAACGTGGACAGTGTGGGTTCGAATCCCACCGTCACCACTGGATCAACGGAATTGCGGACGGGCCGGCGCCCGGCTGGGTCTCATAAGCCTGGATGCTGGGTTCAACTCCCAGGTCCGCAACTGGAACGGTCGCGCCGCGCGGCAACGCGGTCACAAGAACGCGCCGCTTCTTCGCGGGCGGGCAGGTGCTCTGCTGGGCTTCATACGCCTGGCTGCTGGGTTCGAGTCCCAGGCTTCGCGACTCCGCGCCGCCCTTGGGGGCGCAACATGGCCCGGTGGTGGAGCGGGTAGTCACGCCGGTTTTAGAAACCGGTGCCGAAATGGCGTGAGGGTTCGGCTCCCTCCCGGGCCACCTGTTGGTCTGAGTAAGCGGTGTAGAGCAGAAAGGGCGAAGCCCGTTCTTGATTTCGACCCGCCGTTCGTCGCCTGTAAGGCGCGGTTTGAAGACCTCGTGCTGTAACTGGTAGCCAGAGTCGGTTGAGAGCCGGCTGCCGCGAGGCGTGTGGGTTCGACTCCCACCGAGGTCACTTTGGCCCTTGTGTCTTCTGTTCGCTGGAAAAAGGGATCGCTCGCGGGCGAGAGTTGTGTCTTGCACACACGACGACGGGGTTCGACTCCCCGCGGTTCCACTGGCTAATGATCGATGTGGGATCGTGGTCTAACTGGTATGACGCCGGTATGGCATGCCGGCAGCCCGGGTTCAACTCCCGGCGGGTCCACTCGATCGGTGTGCGCTCGGCGGTCGCGAACGCGACTTTACCAACGGTCCGGCCGACTGGGTTCGTGTCGCGCTCCGCGACCGCCGAGCACATGCCGATCACTTTTCAACCGCTGTGCGCGGCGGTTGCCAACGGACGGGAGCCGGATACGGCTTGGCCGGGTCGCTTTGCTAAAGCGATAGCCCTCACGGGCATGTGGGTTCGAATCCCACCCCCTCCGCTCACACGTCGGCCGAATGGTCGCGGGGTGTGAACCGCGCCCCGTCCTGTCAGCGCCACCTCCGGCTGCTACGGCCCGACCTGTTTGGGCGCCGCATCGGCGCGCGGCGGGCACGCGGGCATGCACGCGGGGTCGTACAACCCCGCCGCCGGGAGCCCGAGGACCACCAGCAACCGGAACCGGGTCCGGTCGTACTCGCTCAGGGAGTTCGCATACGCTTCGAGCACATCGTTGAGGCCGCGGATCGAGTCGAGCGCCTCCAGCGGTCGCCCCTCGCCGCCGCGGATGCGCTCGAAGTTGAGCCGAACGGACTCGAACACGGCCCCGTTCGGTTTGCCGTCCTTGTCCGAGACGGCCCCCCAGGTGATCCACAAGCGCTCAGTGGTCTGGAGCAGGCTCGCGTGGGTCTGCACGACCTGCGCGGCGACCCGCTCCTGCGCCGCGATGGCCCGGATCTGGGCCTGGTTGTGGAGCGCCTGCGCCTCGCGCATCTCGGCCCGGTTCCCGAACCCCAGCCCCTGCAACTGCCACGCGACCGTGACCCCGAGGTCGGACCGGTGGCCGAACCGGCCGATGTCCCCCGTCGAGCCGATCGGCCGGTCGATCGGCCCGTTGAGGTCCTGCGTGATCTTCGAACGGGGGTCGCGCAGCGACCCGCCCCCGAACCCGCCATCGAAATAGGACACCTGAAATTGGGGCAGGTACGGCCGGTACCTCGCGCCCTTTTCGCGCGCCACCGACAGTTGCACCAGCGCCCGGCTCTCGGTCAGCTCGGGCCGGTTTTGCAGCGCGAAATCGATCAGAAAATCGCGCTCCTGGGCCACCCAATCGGCCCCGGGCATCGGCACCGCGGCCCACCGGTCCTCGAGCGGCCCGAAGGTGATGCGGGGGTCGATGCGCAGCAGCCGGGCCAGTTCGGCCGAGGCCACCCGCAGCTCCTGCACGATCCCGGCGCGCTCCTCGTTCCGGCGCGCCACCTCGACCTGGAGCCGGGCCAGGTCGGACCGCAGCGCGTCCTTGCCCCCGGCCTCCACAACGTCTTTTACGAGCGGGAGCAGCCCCTTCGAGTTGCCCCGCCGCGGGGCGGGCTGCTCGGCGGTCAAGAACGACAGGGTCAGGTCCAACCGTTCGAGCCGGCGGTGCGCGCGGAGCACCGCGATGTACGCATCGGCGATCGCCAGGAGCGTGTCGTTGGTGACGCGCACGCTCGCCGCCCGTGTGGCCAGTTCCGCCTGGCGGGCCGCGAGCGGGAGGAACACCGCGTCGGCCAGATCGAGCGAGAGCGACGGGGTGATGCCCACGGCGAGCGACGACCGGTTGACGTTCAGGATGTTCCCGTTCGCCTGCTGGATGCGCCCGGCGTGGTCGATGTAGGTCGCTCCGGTGCTCACGTTGGGTAACGTTCGGCTGACGGCCCGCTGCCGAGCGGCCTGGGCCTGATCGAGAACGGCCCGGGCCTGGGCGATGTCGAGGTTCGACGTGGTCGCGAGCCGCAGCGCCGTTCGGAGGTCGATGGCCTGGGCGGGCTGATCCGGAGCGCGCCGGGGCGCTTCGGGCGGCGGGGCCGGTGCCGACGGAGTTGAGTTTTGTGCCGCCCCCGGACCACCCACGAACACCAGACCCAACAGAACGAGAAGGATCCTGGGTCGCATCTGCTCACTCTCCGTCCCGAAGCGCCTGCCGAGCCGTGTGCGGAGCCGGCGAGCGCCAACCCGCCAGTTACCGCGCCACAGACTGGGTCCCGCCCCGCGCTCCGCGATCCGGCGCCTTTGGTAGCCGGGCTCGGTCACGTCGCAACAGGACGGTTCGTTCCTGATGTATCGGTTGCGCGGGCGCACCGGCATTACCGGACACGATGAGAATTCAGGCGCTTTCGGCGCACGCGGGCGGAAGCCCTGCGCGCCAAAAGAGCGACGCGCCAACCGCGGAACTCTCATTCCGCGGTTCACGAACAGGGCTACGCAG
>DASWYH010000932.1:0-10270 GCA_036405095.1 Gemmata sp.
GAGACGTTCTCCCGGCCGGGGCCGCGCGAACCGAAGCCCCCAACGTCACTTCCCCTTCGCCAGGTCCCTGAAGGCGCCGCAGACCACGGCCGCGGCTTCGGGGCCGACGCTGTTCATCTCGCCGTACTGCGCCTTCTTCAGCCCGTAACAGAACGGCTTCTTCTCGTCCCACTGGCGCTTCGGGATGAAGTAGCCCAGCTCGTCGTTCGCCAACCCGATCAGCATCCGGTGTTTCGATTTCAACTGATCGTAGATCGCCGGTTCGATCGGCGCGTCGGGGAAATCGGCGCCGGGCTCGGCGGGGTTCGCGACCTTGTTCAGCACCAGCTCGGGGTAGATCTCGCCGGGGAGCGCGGCGACCTCCAGCTCGCCGAGCTTCAGGTAGCCGACCTCCGTTTTCACCGCCACGGGCTTGCTCACCTCTTTCGTCGGCACGAACTTCTTGGGGGTGGGGGTGCCCTCCCAGGCGTACATGGTGCGATCGAGCGTTCCGAACGTCCACGCCAGCCGGTAGATGTTGTTCTCCACGGGCACCAGCAGCGCGCGCGTGCGAACGGCGAAGGGCGTGAGCGCGACCGGGGCCGCGCCCTTCAGCGCCTTGTCCGCGAGCCGCCCGACCAACTGCCCGTAGCGCTCCGCCTTCTCGAAGGTGCCGTCGGCGAGTTCCACCCCTTTGTCGTTGCGCACCGGGAGCCCGAGCGTGGTCATCAGGCCGCCGACGGTGCCGGTGAAGTACGCAACCGGGCACTTCTGCGATTCGCGCAAATGCTTGACCGTGTAGTGGATGTAGTCCGCGCTGACCTCGGTGTTCTTCGAGGCGAGCGATTCGGGGTGGCAGTTCCACTGCACCAGCACCCCGAGCGGCTTTTCGGTCTTCGGCGCGAAGAACTTCAGGGCCACAAGTTCGTCGTGCTTGACGACCGGCTTGCGGTTGTCGTGGAGCAGGTCCGGGTCGCTCGCCGTGCCGATCCTGGCGGTTGCGGGGGCGCGGGCCTTGTCCGCGGCCTTCACCGCGTCGGCGCACCCGGCTTCCACCTGTTTGAGGTACTCCGCGTCGACGCCGCTCTGAACCGGTGTCGGCCCCCACAGGCCCAGTGTGTCCGGGCCTTCGTGGTTGTGCGTGGCGGACACGAGGACGTATTTGAACCCGCTCAGCTTCGCGCGCACCCGCTCGACGCTCGGCAGGAACAGGCCGACCACGTCGACCGACACGAGCGCGACCTTGTCGTCCCCGTCGGCCAGCACCACCGCCCGCGCCGTGATCGGGTCGTGGACCTTCGTGGCCCTGCGGTTCTGGCCGAACCCCGCGAGGAACACGGCCTTCTTGCCGCCCACTTCGGGCGTCACATCGGCCTCCCCGAACCCGACCGTGAGTTCGCCCGCGATACCGGGAAGTGCGGCGGCGAGCAGGGCCGCGAGCGTAAAGGCGAAGCGCATGGGGCACTCGTGGAAAGGAACAAGAGCCGACTCAAGAAGGAGGGGGCTTCCAACCGCGGTCGATCCTGTACTCTCGGACGAAGACCACGTCTCGGTCTTCGGCGACGCCGTATAAAACGGTGACCATCCGGCTCGTCCCGCACCTCATCTGGATGCGCAACACCGGCAACCGCTCTCGGCTTCCGCCCCAATCGTTTGGTTCAACCGTCCGCCGGAATTCGACTTCTTTCAGCGCGGCAATGAACGCCGCTGCGAGCCCGTTCTGGTCCGCCCAGGACAACTCGGCGCTCAGTCGCTCGCGCTGTGCGGCTGAAACGCCGACTTTGTAGCGCCGCGAGGGCAGTTCGGGCACGGTTCACTCCGTCCCCGGTGCGATTTTGGCTTCGAGTTCACGGATCACATCGCCGAGCGTGAGCCCGCTCGCTTCGATCTCGCGAATGTCTTCCGCGGTTAGAACGCCTTCGAGGGGCGGTCCCGCCGGCTCGGGGACCGGGGCGGGAACACCCGGCGGCGTGGTCGGGTCGTTTGGCTGTGCGCGTTCCGGTGACACGGGGGGCTCCTCCGGTTGGTGGGCCAACCGGAGTCATTTTACCGGCACCGTGTGGGCGCCACAACGCCCGTCACCCGGCGCACGCGCGCATGTAGCGGATGCTCTCGCGGGCGATGGTGTCGGGGTCCGGCGAGTAGTCGAACACCTCCACCGACACCCAGCCGCCGTAGTTCACGTCCTTCAGGGCCTGGAAGATGGGTTTGAAGTCGGTGCTCCCGAACCCGGGGCCGCGCGTGTTCGGGTCGTTGGCGTGGAAGTGGTACAGGTGCTCGCGGTTGGCCCGGATCACGTCGGGCGTGGGGGCGCCCTCCGCCGACATCGCTTTCACGTCGAGGTGCAGCTTCACGAACGGGTGCGCGAGCCGCTCCGCGAGCGCGACCGCGTCCGCCGCGCTGGTCATGAAGTTCGTTTCCGCCGGCGTCAGCGGCTCCAGGCACAGGTACACGCGGTCCCGCTCCAGGGCCGGCAGGCAGTGCCGCAGCGTGTCGAGCGCGTAGTCTTCGCCCCGGGCGCGGGTCACCCCTTCGGCGAGGTTCCGCTGGAGCGGCGAGCCGAGGACGAGGAGGTGCCCGCCCAGATCGGCGGCGGCGCGCGCGAGGTCCGCGAGGTACTCCCCCGTGCGCTTGCGCGTGTCCGGGTCGGGCGAGGTGAGGTGGAAGCCCGCGGTTTTCGCGAGCAGCCAGTGGAGCCCGATGAGCTCCACGCCCTCGGTTTCGGCCTGCCGGCGCAGCTCGGCGCGCCGGGGCGCGCTCACGTCGGTGATGCGCGGGGCGAGGGTGAACGGGGCCAGCTCGAGGCCCGTGTAGCCCAGCTCCGCGACCCGCGCGCACACCCGCGCGTGGTCCCAGTCCCCGAACGTCTCGTTGCAGATCGCGTACTTCATGGGAGGCTCACCTCGCGCGTCCGCCGGGTCCCACCCGGGCCGGTCGGCTCTCTCGGGTCGATCACGGTCAGCTTGACCGCCTTCTGGTCCTTCGCGGCGGCGTAGAACCCGGCGGGGTCGCCGACCCCGGTGCCGTTCACGTGGGTGATGAGCCACTGTTTCGGGTTATCGCCGAGCTTCTTGAACGCGGCCGCCGCGGGCGACCCCGGCGCCACCTCGGAGACCGACACCCCGGCGGGGACCCCGGCGAGTTCGATTTGCGTGTTGTTGTTTTTGCCCTGCACGAAGATGTCCCGGTGATCGACCCGGAGCCCGAACACCGGGTCCGGGCGCACCGACGCGATGAACGCTTGCCAGTGGACCATCTTCCCGAGCGTGACCGGCACCGTGAGGGTCCGGTCCCGGCGCTGGACCGTGAGCGTCACCTTGGACCCCGCGAGCGCGGCGCTGATGCTCGTGAGCAGCTCCTCGTACTTCCGGATGCGGACCCCGTCGATGTGGGTGATGATGTCGTTTTCCCGCAGCCCGGCCAGGGCGCTCGGGCCGTTCGGGACGGTGGCCCCGATCTGGACCACGTTGGGGTTGAAGTTGTTCCGGCCGGTCACCAGGCTCACGCCCAGGTACCCGTACTCGACCTCCTCGCCGCGCTTCAGCACGTCGATGATCCGGCGGCACTTGTCGTCCACCGGGAGCGCGTACTCCGGCCCCCGCTCGCCGGACCCGAGCACCGCCGCGGTGGTGGTCAGGCCGATCAGCTCGCCGTCCAGGTTGAGGAGCGCGGCCCCGCTGACCCCCGCGTTCAGCTTCGCGTCGTGTTCGAGCAACGGGCCGTGGTAGTAGTAGCTCCGGAGCTTCTCGACGCTCTCGCTGTTCGCCGCCACCCCGTTCGCGTGGACGTTGGTGACGCTGCCGAGCGCGGCGCTGGGCCGGTCGAGCGGGACGTTGGCCGCGAACGCGTTCGCCATCAGCACCACCAGGGTCCCCGGAACGACGGTCGCCTTCTCGCGCCCGGCGGTGAGCTTCACGTCCCCGAACGTGATCGCCCGCAAACCCGGTGGCGGGGTGATCAGCTTCAGCACCGCGAGGTCGTTGCGGGCGTCGGCCGCGTGGATGTCGGCATACGACCCCGGGCGCCCGGGCAGGTGGACGTAGATCTTGGTCGCGCCCTCAATGACGTGGTACGGGGTGAGGAGCAGCCCCTTGTCGTCGATGACCACCCCGCACGCGAACCCGTGATCGGGGATGGTGCGCGGGTCGGACAGGTCGAGTTCCCGCACGGCGGCGGGCTTGGCCCGCGGGTTGTCTTTGAGGAACTGTTTCCGGTCGAACGCGCCCAGGGCGCCCGGTACGCCGCCGGGGGGCTTGGGGTACTGGTCGCTCCGGGACACGACGACGCAGGCGACGCAGGGCCCGGCAGCCTCGTGGGCCGCCCGGAGCTGCTTCTCGACGGCCCGGAGCAGGTCGTTCTTGGTCGGCTCCTGGCCCCGGGCCGCGGGGGCGGTGAGGAGCAACGGGAGCGCGAGTGCGGCGAATCGCATAAACCGCCTCCGGGCAGGATCAGGGCAGAATGAGTACCTACTGTTGTACCCTGATGCGCGGGCGAAAGCCAGCGCGCCCCGCGGTCCGGGGCCGCGGCTCATACCAGATCCAGTAGTTTCCAGTGCTCAGTGAGGCGAACCGACGAGAAGGACGCACCGGGATCGGAAGGACTCACGAAACCGGCTGCACGCCCGACAGACCACTGACCACTGATCACTGACCACTGGAACTACCGGACCCGGTATCATTCGCCCTTGGCCGCGCGCACGTAGGCCTCGAAGTTCGCCACCGGCGTGTCCTTATCGACCCCGTGGTTCAGGTTCAGGATGTGGCGCGCCCCGCCCCCGGCGCGGAGGCACGCGGCCACGGCGGCGCGCACCTGCTCGGGGGTGCCCCCGCGCAGGACCTCCTCGTCCACGTTGCCCTGGAACACGAGGTGCGGGTACGCGCGGCGCGCGGCGGCGAGGTCGTGGATGCTGCCGAGGCTGATCGCGTCCGCCCCGGTGGTGCACATCCGATCGAGGTACGGGCCTTCCTTCACGAACAGGATGCGCGGCACCCCCGTTGCGCCGGCGAGGATCTCGGTGTGCTGGGGCTGCGCCCACTGCTCGTACTCCGCGGGCGCCAGGCCGCCGGCCCACGAGTCGAAGAGCTGGTAGGCGTCGGCGCCGTCGCCGATCAGCGTCCGCAGGAACCCCACGGTCGCGCCGGTGAGGCGCTCCAGCAGGCCGTTCCACACGGCGGGCGCCTCGGCCGCGAACGCGCGGGTCGCGGCCACGTCCTTGCCGGTGCCGATGCAGTACGTCGCCACCGTGAACGGCGCCCCGGCGAACACCAGCACCGGGAGCGCGCCCTGGAGCTCCTCCTTCACCCGCGCGAGGAGCCGGCGGATGTGGCCGTACGCCTCCGGCGCGGGCACCGGGTTCAGGCGGTCGAGATCGGCGAGCGTGCGGACGGGCCGATCGGGCACCGGTCCGGCCCCGGTTTTCAGCTCGAACGGGAGCCCCATCGCCAGCGGGAGCGTGGTGATGTCGTAGAAGAGGATGATCGCGTCCACGCCGAACCGGCGCGGGCACAGCGACGCCCGGGTGGCGGCCTCGACGTTCTCCGAGAACTCGAAGAACGACATCCCGGCCCGGACCTTGCGGAACTCGGGGTCCCAGCGGCCCGCCTGGCGCATGGCCCAAACGGGGGCCCGCTCGACCCGCTCCCCGCGGGCCGCACGGATCAGAAGGTGCTTGTCGTGGAATGCGTCGGGCATGGCTTCTCGGAGAATCGGCCCCCCGGGTCCCTTGCCGGGCGGGAAGGGGGCGGGCGCGTCACCCCTTCACACCAACATACAGAGTCGCCACGCCGAACGTGAACGGGCGGAACCGCACCTCGGTCAGCCCGGCGGCCCGCATCCGGTCCGCGAGGGCCTCGTAATCGGGGAACCTCAGCACGCTCGCCGGCAGGTAGCGGTACGCGCTCTCGCGGCTCCCCGAGATCAGTTGGCCGATGAGCGGCAGCGCGTAAAGGAAGTAGGCGTTGTAGAGCCGGCCCAGGACGGCGCTGCGGGGCTTCGAGAACTCCAGCACCGCGACCCGCCCCCCCCGGCGGGTCACGCGGACCATTTCCGCGAGCCCCTTGTCGGTGTCGGTGACGTTCCGCAGCCCGAACGCATTGGTCACGAGCTGGAACGTGTCGTCGGGAAAGGGCAGCGCCTGGGCGTCGGCTTCGACGAACCGCACCCGCTCGCCGGCGCCGGCGGCGCGGGCCTTTTTCACCGCGCGGACGAGCATCTCGTGGGAGAAATCGGCCCCCACAACGGGCACGGCCCCTTTGGTATCGCGGTCGTAGGTCAGCGCGAGGTCGCCGGTGCCGGTACACAGGTCGAGGACCGGGCCGAGGGCCGCCGGGCCGGCCGGAACGAGCCGCGCGGTGCGGTCCCGCCACCGTTTGTCAATGTTCAGGCTGAGCAGGTGGTTGAGGAAATCGTAGGACAGCGCGATCTGGTCGAACATCCGGCGGATGCGCGCCTCGCGCTTGTCGAGCAGTTGTGAAGACACGGAGTGATCCTAAAAGGCTGGTGGCCGGCTGCGCGCTGATGTATAACCTCAACCGGTGTCCGGCCCGTGTGATAACAACGCAACCAGAGGACTGCCCGTGCTCGAACTGAACACCTTTGTGGTCAAGCAGCAGGCGAAATTCTTCTCGTCCCGCGCCTCGTTCGACATCCTCGATGAGACCGGCAAGCAGGTCGGCACCGCGGAGCAGTCGACCACCATGATGGCCAAGCTCGTCGGTATGGTGCTCGGGCCGCCCGCCACCACGATCGAGTTCCGCGAGAAGCCGGACAACGCGCTGGTGTTCGCCGTGCGCCGCCGCGGGCTGCTGTTCAAGAAGGTCGAGGTCGTGGACGCCCAGGGCGCCGTGATCGGGCTGTACAAGGCCAAGCGGTTCAGCCTCGCCGGCGGGTTCCACGTGTACGACGGGGCCGGCAAGCACGTCGCCGAGATCCGCGGCAAGCTGATGAAGGCCGACTACACGTTCTTCCAGCCGGACGGGAAGACCGAGATGGGTAAGGTATCGAAGAAGTGGGCCGGGGCGATGAAGGAGCTGTTCACCTCCGCCGACACCTACGCGGTGCAGATCGAGCCGGCGTTCGCCGAGGACCCGAAGGTGAAGATGCTGATCCTCGGGGCCGCGGTCGCGATCGACTCGCTGATGAGCACCGGCAGCGGCGGCGGCGGGGGCGGCGAGAGCGACGACGAGTGAGGCATGGGCGGCCCCGGGTGGCGCTGCGCTGACCCGGGGCTAATCGATGCAACCCCTGCGGGGTAGAAGACCGCGGGTTTTGTACCCCGCAGGGGTTCCATCTCTTAGCCCAGGGTCGCGGAATGCGCACCCGGGGGGAACGCGCACCCTGGGAGAACGCAGGAGCAGAGGACCACGGGTTTTGTACCCCGCAGGGGTTCCATCTCTTAGCCCAGGGTCGCGGAACGCGCCACACCGGGAATCGTGCGTGGCCCGATTCACGGACCCCTGACAACTCTGTGCGTGGCCCTGCTGACTACTCGAAGTGACGGGATTCTGGTAGGGTGTGCGTGTCCCCTTGCGCTCGGCGCGGGGTACGCGCCGCCACCCAGACACACGAGGCAAGGCACATGCTCACCGCCGAAGGCTGCCGGGCGCGCCGGCAACGGTTCCTCGACCGGCTCAAACCGGCGCACGCGGTCGTGCTCGCGGACCCGCTGCACCTGCGGTACTTCGCGAACTTCTACGTCGATGCGGTCAGCTCCAGCGCCGACTTCGGCGGGCTGCTCGTCATCCGCCCCGACGGGCACACGACCCTGTACCACGACGCCAAGTTGCCGGGCGGGGTCGCACAGGCGAGGGCCGACGCGGTCGAGAAGCTCCCGTGGTACACCGGGCAGGAGCCCGAACTCGCGCCGCGGCGCCTGATCCTGCGCCCCGCGCTGGAGGCGAACGGCGGGCGCGTCCACGATTGCATTTGTGACCCGCTCGCGCCGCAGGTCATCGGCCTCATTTCCGAGCTGCGCCGCGCCAAAGACCCGGACGAGGTGGAGCTGCTCAAGGTGTGCATGAGGGCGTCCGACGCCGGGCACGCCTGGGGGCTCGCGAACGTCCGGCCCGGGATGACCGAACTCGAAGTGTACGCGGGCGTCGCCGGCGCCGCGTATGCGGCCCTCGGGCACTTCACCACCGTGTACGGCGACTTCACCGTCTCGCCCGGGAGCAAGAAGCGCGGCGGCCCGCCCACCCCGCACACACTCGAAGCCGGCGAGCTCTTCATCCTCGACTACTCGGTGATCGTTCAGGGCTACCGGAGCGATTTCACGAACACGATCTGCGTCGGCGGCAAACCGACCCCGGACCAGCAGCGGCTGATGGACCTGAGCCGCGCGGCCATCGCGGCCGGGGCGAAGGAGCTGAGGGCCGGGGTGCCGTGCCAGCGCGTCTACGACGCCATGCGGGCCGTGTTCGCCGCGCAGAACATGGCCGACTACTTCACCACGCACGGCGGGCACGGGCTGGGCATCTCGCACCCCGAGCCCCCGTACATCGTGCGGCACTCGTCGGAAACGTTGATCGCGGGCGACGTGGTGACGCTCGAACCCGGGCTGTACGTGGACGGCGTCGGCGGGCTCCGCATCGAACACAATTATCTGGTCACCGAGCAGGGCGCGGAGCAGCTCAGTAACCACCGGATCGCTCTCGTTTGAAGGCGCCCCGGGCCGCCAGGCGCCAACCGGGGTTCAGTAGTTTCCAGTGGTCAGTGGTCAGTGGACCGAACAGACGGGAAGCAAATACCGGGGTCTGAAGGGCACACGGAACGCTCTGCACTCCCCACTGAGCACTGACCACTGGAAACTACTGGGGTTCGGTTGGCAACTGGCGGCCCAGGGGCGGGGCCGCCGCGCAGCGCCTTATTTCCGGTCGCCCTTGGGTTTCTGCAACCCGGCCTTTTCCATCAGCGACTGGCCGAACACGTTTTCCTCTTCCTCGGCGAACACCTCGTCGAGCTTCACCCCGCTGTCGATCGTGTACTGAATCACGTACTTGTGCTTGGCGATCTCGATCTCGTCGCCGGGGCGCAGGGGCCGGCGCAGGGTGCGCTCGCCGTTCACCTTCACGCCGTTAGTGCTGTTCAGGTCGCGCAGGTGCCACACGCCGCTCCGCAAGGCCAACTCGCAGTGCGTGCCGGAGATGTTCTGGAACTTCAGGCAGATGTCGCACGACTCGCGGCGCCCGATTGTCATCACCTCGTTGACGAGCGGGATCGCGTCCCCGCCACCGACCGGAACGAGTTCACCGAACTGGCCCTCTGCCATGACTGCGCCTCACCTGAGAAATGAAGGGAGAGAATCCGAACGCACGCGGAAACTGATTAAGAGACGTAACCCTTGCATCCTAAATCAGTTTCTTTCCGGACGCCAGTCCCACACGCGCGGCTCGCCCAAAACCGCGCCCGGTCCGGGCAGGAACTTCGGGGCGAAGCGGAACCGGAAACCACCGGGGTTCGGCTGGAAATCCGGGCACGCGACGTGTGGGACGAAGCGCGAGCACCGATCGTACCGCTTTGGGAGCGGTCCCCTCGGGGCGCGCGCGAACGCAGACGGGCGGGACGGTTGTAAGGGCATGAGGGCCAATTCGCCCGGCGACCGGGGTGGGGATGCACCACAGCCGGGGCACGTTTTCTCGCGCTTCGCCGGCGCCCACACTCACCCTCTTGCCTCCGCCGTGATAGGCTGAAAACGTGGGCGCTGGCGCGCCCCGCAGAAGCCCTGTTCCTCCGTGCTGGGGGCACCTTGAACAGCGACGCACTGGCCCGGCTCCGCACCGACTTCGTCAAATCGCCCTCGGCGCACTGGGGAGCGGCGGTCAGCTCCGTTGGGGCCGCGGTGACTTATGCGCTGCTCCTCGTGCTCCTGTACCTGTTCGTCGATCTGCTCGTCTGGCGGGGCGAGATCCCGGCGTACGCGCAACTCACCGCGGCGCAAAAGAAGGAATTCGCCGACGAGTGGGCCGCCCACGCGGACGCGGACCGCGCCGACGCGATCGGGCGCCTGGGGGTGACGGACCTCCGCGCGAAGCGCCTCGCCGCCAAGAACGACGAGGAGCTGAAGCCGCTCGCGCGCACCCCGGCCGAAGAGCACCTCTTCGCCGACGAATGGGAGGCGCGCTGGAACGCGGGCGTGTACCTCGCCCTCCGCGAGCGCGTCAGCGCGAACGCGGCGGACAGTTTCCGCCCGCCCCCGGGCTGGGAGCGCCGAGACGCGCTCGAAAGCGCCGACCCGGACGCGAAGCCGCGGTTCGGGCTGCTCAGCCTCGTCGTGCGCGAGCGGAACCGCTGGACC
>DASWYH010000933.1:0-6860 GCA_036405095.1 Gemmata sp.
CACTCCTGCCGGCTCGGGACACGCCTTTGAACCGGTCCTCATGAATGTGCTCGTCGGGAATGGAAGACCTTCAGCGGGCGTTTATCAGAACCGCACGCGCGCGTCAACAGTCGGGAAAACTAATCGAGTTCCGCCGCCCCGCTCGTGGCGGGATCGTATGGTTCGAGCCACTGGATGATTTCGATTCGGTTCCCGTCGGGATCGCTCACAAAAAACCGGTCGCAGTGCGGGATCGGTCCGGTTTCCTGGATCTCGATACCGTGTGCCCGGAAGTGCTCCCGTGCCCGGCGGGCATCGGCCACCCGCAACGCGAAGTGCCGCGGGCTGCGCGTGTCGGGCGCGGGCTTCTGGAGCAGGTGCAGCGTCTGCCCGTCCCCGAACTGGAACCACAGCGCGACGAAGTCGAACGTCTTCGGCTTGGGGATCTCTTTCAGCTCGAGCACACCGACGTAGAACGCGCGCGCCCGCGCCAGATCGGTGATGAGCACCGACACGTGATCGATGCGGGAGAGGTTGAGCGCGGACATGCGGTGCCCTTTCGCGACGCAGAAGCCATAAAGTTCGTCGGTTCGCGCGACTCGGGCGGGCCACTTTCAGAGCCGCACCGGAGCGGCCCGCAAGTGCCCCATCGCCACAGCCCCTTCGGCACTCCGGGGAACGCGCAATAGCCGAACCGGACGGAACGAATACCACTCAGGGTATGCACTCGCGCCAGGAGCCGACGGTATGAGCATCTTTCGCGGGATCAAGACGACCGAGGCGCGTGTCGGCGTCGTGGGGCTGTACAACTCCGGCAAGACGGTGTTGCTCACGTCCCTGATTAACCACCTCCAAGACCACGACCCGGACCGGTTCCCGCTCGGCAAGCCCGGCACCACCTTGCGCAAGGTCACCGTCAAGGAGCCGGACCCGGAGTGGAGCGCGTTCAACTACACCGGCTACCGCGACGCCCTCGTGAACAACGGGCGGTGGCCCTCCAAGACCCTCGACCGCTCGCAGTTCGTGTGCCGGTTCGAGCGGTCCGACTGGACGTTCAGCGACTGCCTCCTCAAGTTGTACGACCTGCCCGGGGAGCGCGTCGCGGACGCCGGGATGCTCGGGCGCGACTTCACCGGCTGGTCCGAGCGCACGCTCAACCTGCTCGTGAACGACACCGCGTACCGGACCTGTTCGGCCCCGTTCTTGGAGGCCATCGAGAAGCCGGGCGCGACCGAGGACGAGCTCCTCGCGGCCTACCGGCTCGCGCTGGCGAACCTGATCCTCCAGTTCAAACCGCTGATCTCCCCCTCCACGTTCCTCCTCGACACGAAGGGCCGCGCGGCGCGACCGGCGGCGCCGGAGGTGCTCGCCGAATCGCGGTTCAGCGGGCTCGACGCGGCGTCTCAGTTCTGCCCCCTGCCCGCGAGGCTGCGCACGAACGGGAGCGCCCGGTTCGAGGCGTTCTCCGAGCGCTACAACCGGTACGTGAGCGAGGTCGTGGTGCCGACGGTCTCGGCGTTCCGCTCCTGCACGGCGCTCGTGGTGCTGGTGGACGTGACCATGCTGCTCGCCGGCGGGGTGGGCATGTACGACGACAACCGGCAGATCGTGCGCGACCTGTTCGAGGTGCTCGCCCCCGGTGAAAGTAAGGTGTTCGGCCCGCTCGCCCGGGGGCTGAGCAAGGTCTTCCTGCCGCACTCCTGGCGCCCGGGGTGGATCACCCGCGTCGCCTTTGTCGCTCCAAAACTCGACCTCGTTCACCCGCTCGATCGCGACCGGATGCAGTTGCTCACGCGCCGCATGGTGGAGCGGTTCGCGACCGACCGCGACGGCCTCCGGGCGCAGTTCTTCAACGTGTCGTCGGTGGTCTCGACGCGCGCGCTACCGGTCGAACCCGGCGGGCCGCGGGCGCTCGTCGGGACGCCCCTGCGCGGCGCCGACGGGGCCAAAATCCCGCCCGGCCCCGAGCGCCGGTTCACCACGTCGGAGCTCCCGGACGACTGGCCCGTGGACTGGCCCGCGATGCGGTACACGTTCCCGGAGGTGTACCCGCGCATGCCGGCCCGCCGGGACTACCCGCCCGATCAGGTGAACCTCGACAAGCTCGCCACGTTCGTGATCGAGTGACGACCGCCAGTCGTTTCAAGTGGTCAGTGTTCGGTGGTCAGGAGGGAGCGGAGCGGGGTTCCGTGTGCCCTTCAGCTCCCGGTGCTCGCTTCTCGTCTGCTCGCCTCACGGATAACGGACTGCCGCCCACTCGGAACTACTCACCTCACAATGATGGCTACGGGATATAAACGAACTCGTGCGTGTTGAACAGCACCACGCACAGGTCCGCGAGCGCCCGCGCGTGTGCCACATCCGCGCCCGCAGGCAGCCCCGTCGCGTCGAGCCCGATGGGGAGCTTCGCGCGGAGCCGCTCGCCCACGGTTTCCGCTTGTTCCTTCAAGAACGCCAGCGCGAGTTTGCGCTCCTCGGCACTGGGCGCGCGGCCCACGGCCCGGCGGTACAGCGCGTTCAATTGCTCCGCCGGGTCGGGGCCGGCGTCCCTCACCAGCGCGACCGCGAGCGCCTTCCCCTGCGCGTGAACGAACGGGCTGTTCATGAGGATCAGCGCTTGCGGCGCGAACGTGCTGACCGGGCGCGCCGCGCACGAGCTGAGGGTGTCCGGCTGGTCGAACGCTTCGAGCAGGGGTAAGCGCACGTTCCGCTTGTTGAACAGGTACACGGACCGCCGGGTGTGCTGCTGCACGTCGGGCGTAACGGGCCACAGTCCATCCGGCTCACCCTCGGTGAAGATGAGATCGTACACCTCGGGTTCGAGCGGGATTTTCACCGACGGCCCGCCGACTTCGGGGTTCAGCGTGCCGGCCGCGCGGAGGATCGAATCGCGGACGGCCTCGGCTTCGAGCCGCCGCCGGTTCATGCGCCACAGGAGCTTGTTCGCGGGATCGGCGCGCGTGCCCTGCTCGGTGGTCACCACTTGCCGGTAGGTCGCGCTGGTCACGATGAGCCGGTGGATGTGCTTGAGGCTCCACTTGTTCGCCACGAGTTCGGTCGCGAGCCAGTCGAGCAGTTCGGGGTGCGTGGGCCGCTCGCCACGGGAGCCGAAATCGTTCGGCGTGCCGACGAGCCCGCGCCCGAAGTGGTGCTGCCAGAGCCGGTTCACGATCACCCGCGCCGTGAGCGGATGGTCGGGCCGGGTGAGCCAGTCCGCGAGTTCGCGCCGGGTCTCCGGTGCGGACACATCCCCCGAAACGAGCACCCGCGGCAAACCGGGGGCCACCTCCAGAGCCTTTTCCTTCACGTCGCCGCGCTTCAGGACGAACGTCTTCGCGCTGCCGGTGTTCCCGATGGCCCAGGCGGCCGGCGCCGGCGCCGGCATTTGCGCCTCGATCGCGTGCAGCTCTTCCCGGAGCTTCGTGCGCTTCGCGCGATCGCCCGGTGGCATCGCAGCGAGCACCTCGTCCCAGTTCACCTTCGTGAGCGTGCCGGCCTGCGCCGCGAGCGCCTTTTGTTCGGCGGTGCGCTGGTCCGCGGGCGTGCCGAGAGCCTCTTTGTACCGCGCCTCCAGTTTCTCGCGCTTCTCTTTGGCGACCTTCGCACGCACGGGCGCGTCCAGCTCCGCGATCTGCTTTTTCAGCGGCGCCAGTTTCTCGGAAACTGCCGCGGCTTGCCTCCGGCGCGTTTCCGCTTCTTGCGGGGTGGCGAAGCTGACCTCGGCGTATTTGGCGTTCGCGAAGAACGCTTGCAACCGGTAGTAGTCGCCCGCCGAGAGCGGATCGAACTTGTGGTCGTGGCACCGGGTACACGCGAACGTGAGCCCCAGGAAGGTCGCGCCGACCCCGTTCACCATCTCCGTGAGCACCTCCTGGCGCTGGACCTCGGGGTCGAGGTTGCCGCTCACGAGGTGAACCGGGCCGCACCGGTGCATCCCCGTGGCGATCAGCAGTTCGGGCTTGCGCGCGGGGTCCGCCCCGGCGAGTTCGTCCCCGGCGACCTGTTCGCGCACGAACTGGTCGTAGGGCTTGTCGCTGTTGAAGCTCTTCACGACGAAGTCGCGGTAGCGCCACGCGTGCGGGCGCTCGGAGTCGATTTCGTACCCGTTGGTTTCCGCGAACCGCACCACGTCGAGCCAGTGCGTGGCCCAGCGCTCGCCGAAGTGCGGGGACGCGAGCAGGCGGTTCACGAGCTTTTCGTAAGCGCCGGGGGAGTTGTCTTTGAGGAACGCCGCCACCTCCGCCGGTGTGGGCGGGAGACCCGTGAGGTCGAGCGAAAGCCGGCGGATCAGAGTGAGCCTGTCGGCTTGGGGTGACGGCTTCAGCCCTTCCCGTGCGAGCCGGGCGCGGACGAACGCATCCACGGGGTTGGTGCCGGCGGGCGCTGGGGGCACCGCGGGCCGCTTCGGGGGAACGAACGACCAGTGCGCCCGGTCCTTCGCGGTGAGCGCGGGGTCGGTGTACTTCGCCTGTCCGGCGGCGCGATCCGCAACGAGCAACGCAACCGCGAGCAGCGCAATCGGACCGGCGCGGCGGATCATGGCAGAACGCTCCTGGGATTCAGAGCGTTAAGCGTAAACGCCGGTCACATCCCGGGCAACACTTTCTCCGGTTCGGCGAAGATCGCGGGCACGCCCCCGGTGTGAATGAACACCACCGACGCGCCCCGCGGGTAGCGCCCGCCGCGCACGTCGGCGACCAGCGCCGCGAGCGCCTTGGCGGTGTACACGTGGTCGGTCAGAATGGCCTCGGTGGTGGCGAGCAGGTGCATGGCCTCCTGGCCCGCCGGGGAGGGCAACCCGTACCCCGGCACGATGTAGCTCTCGTCGGCGTCCAGGTCGCCGGGTCCGAGTTTGTGTGGCAGCCCCATGAGCGCGGCGGCGGCGGTCGCGTCCTCGGCCATGCGGGCGGGGATGTCCCACGGCCACGGCATCGGGCAAATCAGCCGCGCGCGGCCCGGTAGGCCCAGAAGCGCCTTCCCGAGCGCGACACCGGCGCCGGTCGCGCCCGCGGACGACACGTAAAAGGCTGCCGGGTTCAGACCCAGAGCCCCGCATTGCTCGGCGATCTCGGCCATGCAGAGCGCGTAGCTCGCGGCGGCCATCGGCACCACCCGCGGCGGGTCCCAGAAGTACGGCTTCCGACCGGCGGCGCGGAACTCGGAGGCCTTCGCCGCGAGCAGCGCGTTCAGTTCCGGACCGATCTTCGCGTTCGTGAACTCGACGTGCGCCCCCACCAAATAGTCGAGCAGCAGGTTCCCCTGGGGTTCGGTCTTCTGGTGCGCGCGGGAGAGGTACAGCCGGCACTCCAGCCCGAGCTTCGCGCACGCGGCGGCGGTGGTGCGGCAGTTGTTCGACTGGACCAGCGCCCCCCACACGAACAGGTCCGCGCCGCTCGCGACCGCGTCCCCGAACAGGAACTCGTTGTGCCGGGCCTTGTTCCCGCCCAGCACGAACCCGGTGCAGTCGTCGCGCTTGATCCACACCCGGACACCGCCCCCGAGGGCCGCCGAGAACCGGGGGAGCTCCTCAAGCGGCGTGGGCAGGTGCGCGAGCCGCACCCGGGGCAACTTCTCGACGGCGGCGCGAACCTCTGCCGGCGTGAGCGTCGGCGCGTGCATCTCGGTCTCCTCGGGAGCGGGTGAATACGCTCATCGTAAGCGGCCCCCTCCGGCACGCCGAGGTAATATTGGTAGGAGGATGTTGAATCCGCACGTAGAATGCGGTCGAACTCTGGGCGGTGGTGCCCTCGCCCGCCCCGCGGTTCCGTATTTCCGTGGGCGGACCTCGGCGCCCCTCGGTAGACTGTCCCGAACCCCGCCGCGCCCGCGGGCGATTCACGAAGGCCAACGGAACCCGTGCATGACCGCCCCGTCTGTCGCCACCCCGCGCCCCGCGCCCGCAGCGAAGGCCCCCCGCCGGAAGTCCGTGCTGATCGTCGGGGCCGGGCCGGGCGGGCTGGCGGCGGCGCTGCTGCTCGCGAAAGCCGGGCTCGATGTCCACGTCGTGGAGCGCATGCCGCACGCCGGGGGGCGGTGCTCGGCCCTCGAAGCCCAGGGGTTCCGGTTCGACCTCGGCCCGACGTTCTTCCTGTACCCGAAGGTGCTGGAGCGCATCTTCAAGCTGATCGGGCGCGACCTGCTCGCCGAGATCCCGATGGTCCGGCTCGACCCGCAGTACCGCATCTCGTTCGGCAGCGGCGGGGAGCTGAACTGCACCCCCGATCTCGCGAAGCTCGAAGCCGAGGTCGCCCGGATCAGCCCCCACGACGCGCCCAACGTCCGCCGGTTCCTCGCCGACAACCGGCGGAAGATGGAGCTGTTCCGCCCGTGCCTGGAGCGCCCCTTTTCGGGCTGGGCGGACCTGGTGCGGTGGCAGCTCATGAGGCTGTTCCCCACCCTGCGCCCGTGGGCCTCCCTTGATGCGGAGCTGGGCCGCTACTTCGGCGACGAGCGCACCCGGCTGGCTTTCTCGTTCCAGTCGAAGTACCTCGGGATGTCGCCGTTCAACTGCCCGAGCCTGTTCTCGATCCTGTCGTTCCTCGAATACGAGTACGGCGTGTGGCACCCGTTCGGGGGCTGCTCGGCCGTGTCGGACGGGATGGCGCGCGTCGCGCACGAATCGGGCGTCCGCTTCTCGTTCAACGAGAACGTCAAGGAGGTGCTCTTCGACGGGCGCAAAGCGGTCGGCGTGCGCACCGACTCGGGCGAGTACCGCGCGGACGCGCTCGTCATCAACGCGGACTTCGCGCACGCGATGACGAAACTGGTCCCCGACCGCCTGCGCCGCAAGTGGACCGACGCGAAGCTCGAGAAGAAGAAGTTCTCCTGCTCCACGTTCATGATGTACCTCGGCATCGAAGGGCGCTTCGACGACCTCCCGC
>DASWYH010000934.1:0-4606 GCA_036405095.1 Gemmata sp.
TAGGAACGGCCGCACGATGTCAGCCGACGCGACCCCCGCCCCCGAACCTCAACCGGCACCGAATTGGGAACCGCTCTCGGTGCTCGACCGTCGGATCCTGGGCGTGTTGGTCGAAAAGCAGAAGACCTCGAAGAACTCCGACTCGTACCCGCTGACGCTCAACGCCCTGCTCACCGGGTGCAACCAGAAATCGAACCGCGACCCGGTGTTCGACCTCGACGAGATCGAGGTCGAGGACGGGCTCGAAGCGCTCCAGGAGCGCGGGTTCGTCACCCGCATCGAGGGCGGGCGCGTCGACAAGTACCGGCACGAACTGTACACGCTGTGGACGCAGAACGGTCCCGAACTTGCGGTCCTCGCCGAACTGCTGCTCCGCGGGCCGCAAACGAAGGGCGACCTGCGCACCCGGGCCGCCCGCATGGCCCCGATCGACACGCTCGACGCACTCGAGGACGTGCTGAAACCGCTCGTGGAGCGCCGGCTGGTCGTGTACCTCACCGGGCCCGACCGCCGGGGCGCGGTGGTGACCCACGGGTTCCACACCGGCGACGAGATCGCCCGGCTGAAGACCCAGCACGCCGGCGCCCCCGTTTCGATTTCCGACCCGGCGGTGCCGGTCGCACGGGCGCCCGTTCCGGCGCCGCCGGGGTTCGACGCCCGGCTGACCGCCGCCGCGGCGGAAATCGACGCCCTCAAGACGCGGGTCGCGGCCCTGGAAACTCAACTCGCCCAGCTCCTGAAACCGGGGGCACCCGCCCCGTAACATCGGCGTTCCTCTTCGGGCTTGCGGCCACCATGAGCGCACACCAAGGCGAGATCCGCTGGGACGAGGAGAACGATCCGCTCGTCCTCCTCGAAGACCTGTACCCGACCCGCACCCCCGGGAGCACCCAGCCGCAGGAGCGCAAGTGCCGGTTGTACCTGCTGGCGTGCGCGCGGCGCCAGTGGCACCGGCTCCCGGGCGTGTGCCGCGGGCTGGTGGAACTGGCCGAGCACGTGGCGGACCGCCCGCGCGAGCGCGAGTCGCTTCGTGTGGCCCTGGAGCCGATCGCCGAACAGCTCATGCACTCCGACGGCGCGGAAGACGACCTGACCACCGCGGGCGCGGCGTTCGGGCACATCAAGCGCACCCTCCTCGATCACGAGCCCCTGAGCGTCCTGGCGGCCGGCGACCGGGAGCGGGAACTCGCCTCTGCGGCCGGGGACGACGAGTGGCGCGGGCTGGCCGCGCTCGTGTACCTCCCGTTCCTGCTCCGGACCCCGCCGTTCGGGTGGGTGCCGCGGGACCTGCACTCGGTCGCGCTGCTCCGGGAGGTCTACTACAACCCGAACCTGTTCGTCCCGTTTTCCCCCGAGTGGTGCGACGCGCGGGTTCTCGCGATCGCGCGGCACGTGTACGATGCACGCGAGTTCAGCGGGATGCCGGTCCTCGGCGACGCGCTCGAAGAGGCCGGGTGCGACGACCCGGCCGTCCTGGCGCACTGCCGCAACGAACCGGTCGAGTCGCACGCCCGCGGGTGCTGGGTGCTGGACCGGGTGCTGAACCGGGGGTAACGAATGGCCTTCTCCCAGCTCCGGGCCGACATCGTCGCGTTCCGCGACTACATCCAGTCCGAGCGCGGGCTGGCGGAGAACACCGTCCTCGCTTACGGGCGCGACCTCGACCGCTACGCCCGCTGGGTGGCCCTGGTCCAGCTCCCCGATTACACCCACCCGACGCTCAAGCACCTCGCGGCCTACGTGGCCTTCATGCACGAAGAGGGGCTGGCCGCGCCGAGCATCGCCCGGCACCTCGTCGCGCTCAAAATGTTTTACCGGTTCCTCCAGCTCGAGGAGCGCGCCTCCGCGACCACGGTCAACCTCCTGAGTTCGCCGAAGCTGTGGGAGCGCGTGCCGCAGGTGCTCCCGCCCCCGGCGGTGGAGGCGCTCATCAACGCCCCGCAGCCGGGGGACCGCTTCTTCCTCCGCGATCGCGCGATGCTGGAGGTGCTCTACGCCACCGGGTGCCGGGCGTCCGAGGTGGTGAACCTGAAGCTCAACAACGTGTACCTGGACGCCGCGTTCTGCCGGTGCGAGGGCAAGGGGAGCAAGCAGCGGGTGGTGCCGCTGAACCGGCACGCGGTCGCGGCGCTGCGGGCGTACCTGGGCGGGGGCGCGGACGCCGGGGGGCGCCCGGCGGCCGGGCCGGAGGTGGTGTTCACGAGCAAAACGGGCCGCCGGCTGACGCGCATTCACCTGTGGGCGCTGGTCAAGAAGTACTGCAAGCGGGCCGGGCTCCCCAGGACCGTGAGCCCGCACACGCTGCGGCACAGCTTCGCAACGCACCTCCTGTCCGGCGGCGCGGACCTGCGCACGGTCCAGGAGCTGCTCGGGCACGCGTCCATCGCGACGACGCAGATCTACACCCACGTGGACCGCGAGCGGCTCAAGGCGATGCACAAGCAGTTCCACCCGAAAGGGCACGCGAGCGCCCCGCCCCCGCCCCCGCCTCCGCCACCCGTCGCGCCGGACAACGAGGTGCCCCCCGCGGCGTGAGCGGACCGCGCCCAGCTGCGCCCGTGATCCGAACGGCACGGGCGGGGCTATTCCCCCGACAGTTCCAGCGCGTTGAGCAGCATTTCTTTCACGTGCGTCATCGGGACGCTGGCGGCGGGCATCGGGCCGTGGCCGATGAGGACGGGGCGGTCCTGCGGGTCGGCCGCGGCCAGCCCGTGGCTGCCGCGCACGATGCCCGCGTCGAGCGGCACCACATCGAACGTCGGGCGGAAGCCGAGCTTCTTCTGGAGCAGTCGCCGGGCCACGTGCAGCTTGGGGAGCCGCAACCTGGGGTCGAAGAACAGCTCGCACGGGTCGAACCCCGGCTTGTTGTGGATGGCGACCGCGCGCGCGTAATCCGGGGCCTCGTCGTCGTCGAGCCAAAAGGGGTACGCGAACCACGCATCCGGATCGGAGAGCAGCACGAGCGCGCCGCTGCGCTGGTGGTTCAGCCCGATCTCGGCGATCTCCTCGCCCGCGAGCAGCTTCGCGACCCCGGGCACCTCCGCGAGCACCGCGCGCACGCGCGCGAGGTCCGCCGGGTTGCGGACGTACACGTGCGCCAACTGGTGATCGACCACCGCGAACGCGCGCGACCCGTACAAGTCGAGTTGCTCGCCGAACGGCCCCGGGCGCACCTCGAGCAGCTCCGCTTCGCGCAGCGCGCGGTTCAGGTACACCGGGCGCGTGACGTCGCAGTGCCCGTACTCGCTCACCACCCAGATCTGCGCCCCCAGCTCCTTCGCCACGTCGAAGATCGGCGCGCACGCGGCGTCGAGCTCGCGCACACAGCGCGCCATGTCGCACCCGCTCGGCCCGAACCGCTGCGGCTCGTAATCCAGGTGCGGGAGGTACACGAGCGTCAGGTCCGGCTTCTCGAAGCGGAGCACGTTGGCCGCGGCGTTGGCGATCCACTGCGTGGACTTCGCCCCCGCCATCGGCCCCCAGAACGCGGGAAACGGGAACGGCCCGAACACCTTTTCGAGCCCCGCCGCGATTTCCGGCGGCGCCCCCGTGATCCCGAACGCCTTGTCCCCGTTCACCGCGTAGTGCGGCTTCGGGGTCACGGAAATGTCCACCGCGGCGCCCTGGTTGAACCACCAGAACAGCTTCGCGCTCTTGAACTCGTGCCCGCGCTCGGCGGCCCGCCGGCGGGCCGTTTCGTAAATCGGCTCCGCCTGAATGAGGCGGTTGGACTGCTGCCAGAACCGCACCTCGTTGGTGCTGCTGAACAGCCACCCGTTCGCGACGACGCCGTGCTTGTTCGGCATCGTACCGGTGAGCAGCGTGGCCTGCGCCGTGCAGGTGACCGCCGGCAGCACCTCCGGCATGTCCGTGTACCAGCCCGTACCCGCGAGCGCCTTGAGCCCGGGGGCGTGTTCCAGGAGGCGTGGCGTGAGCCCGACGGCGTTAATCAGTACGATGGGTTGCATCCGGTCATGTTAGGAGGCGCAACGTGCAAACGCGACAACTCGGGAACTCGGACCTGAACATCACGGCGATCGGCTTCGGCGCGTGGGCGATCGGTGGCGGCGGGTGGGCGTTCGGGTGGGGCGCCCAGGACGACGCCGAGAGCATCGCGACGATCCGCGAGGCCCTCGATTTGGGCATCAACTGGATCGACACCGCCGCGGTGTACGGTCTGGGGCACTCGGAAACCGTGGTGGCCAGGGCTTTGGAAGGCGTCGCGAAGCGGCCCTATGTGTTCACGAAGTGCGCGCGCGTGTGGGACGAGAACCGTCAGATCGGGAAGCGCCTGAAGGCCGACAGCATCCGCGCGGAGTGCGAAGCGAGCTTGAAGCGGCTCCGGGTGGACGTGATCGACCTTTACCAGATCCACTGGCCCGAGCCCCCGGAAGACATCGACGAGGGCTGGCAAACGCTCGTGAAGCTCAAGGACGAGGGCAAAATCCGCTGGGCGGGCGTGTCGAACTTCAGCGCCGAGCAGATGGCGCAGGTGTCGAAGTTCGGGCCGATCACCTCCTTACAGCCGCCCTACTCGATGATCCGCCCGGAGGTCGAGGAGAGCATCCTTCCGTATTGCCTCGCGAACAACGTCGGGGTGATCGCG
>DASWYH010000935.1:0-2936 GCA_036405095.1 Gemmata sp.
CCGGGCGAGCGGCCCGCACGCGGCGGCCCGCACCTCGGGCACCCGGTCGCCGAGCCGCTCGGTCAGCGCCGCGACCACCGCCGCGGTGAGCGGCTGCTCCCACCGGTGCGAACCGAACTGACGGACCGCGACCCCGCGCACCCGGGCGAGCCGGTCCCGCGTCGCCCGGCACAGCGGGGCCACAACGGTTGCGAACTTCAGCCGCCCGAGCGCGCACACCGCCTTCTCCCGCACCTCGGCCACCGGGTCGCCGAGCGCCCGGTCCAGAACGGGCACGGCGTCCGCGGTCCCGAGCTGGGCGAGCCCCTCGACGACCTCCGCCCGGTCGCCCGGGTCGGGGCTGTCGAACTTCTCGGTCAGCTCCTGGAGCACGCTCCCCTTGGCCTTCATCGACCCGAGCACCCTGCTCGCCACCCCGCGCACGCTCCAGCTCGCGTCCGTGAGCGCGGCCTTCAGCGGCTTCGTGTCGGTGACGCCCGCGGGGCCGATGTCCCGGAGCGCCTTCGCGGCCTGCTCGCGGACGCTGTAGTCCGGATCGCCCAGCGCGGCGAGCAGCGCGGGGGCGGCCCCGTGCGCGCGCTTGCCGATGTGGCGCAGGCACATGCACGCCTGCTGCCGCACCCGCGGCGTTTCGTGCTTGAGGAGGTCCACCAGCCCGGGCACGATGGGGCCGCCGATCACCTCGGCGGCCCGGCGCACGTCGAGCACGCGGGCGTCCCGTTCGAGGGACGCGAGGAGCTTG
The DNA here is from genome assembly GCA_036405095.1 of Gemmata sp. Lineage (GTDB taxonomy): Bacteria > Planctomycetota > Planctomycetia > Gemmatales > Gemmataceae > Gemmata. Next base: position 743 of record DASWYH010000935.1, read on the forward strand.
GGAACGGGGCTCTCGTAGGTGGGCCGCATCCACTGGTGAACGTGCGGGGCGCGGATCCACTGGCCGCGCGGGTCGTCGCGGTCGTCGAGCCAGTCGGCGAAGACGAGCGGCAGGTGCGCGTCGTCCGGGGCCGCCGCGATCGCCGCGATGAACGCCGCTTCGTCGTTCATGACCGTGTCCCCTCGTCAGGTGTGCTGAACACAATAACCGAAGAGCCCGTCGCACCCAACCCTTTCGCGCCCCGCACGGCCGAGAACCCAACCGGTCGAGCGAACGCCTGGCCCCGGCCGGGTGTCCTTAGCTCGCGCCGACGGCTAAAACGCTCCTTAATACTCCCAACACAGCGGAAGACCTCCCGTGCCGGACGAAACACCCGACCTCGCCGAAGTGCGGCTCCAGAAGCTCCAGCAGATCGAAGCGCTCGGCCTCGACCCGTGGGGGCAGCGGTTCGATAACACCCGGCCCATCGCCGAGATCCGGACGCTCCCGGCGGCCAAGTTCGACGACGCCAGCCCCGGCCCGAAGGTGCGCGCCGCCGGGCGGGTGGTCCGCTACCGTACCGGCGGGAAGCTCCTGTTCCTCGAAATCTGGGACCAGACCGGGCGCGTCCAGCTCATGATCCGCGTGAACAAGGTCACGGAGACCGAGTGGAAGGTCGCGCAGCTGCTCGACCTCGGCGACATCATCGGCGTGGACGGCGAGTTCGGCGCCACCAAGACCGGGGAACTCACCATCCAAGTGGAGAAGCTCACGTTCCTGACCAAGAGCCTCGAACCGCACCCGAAGGACGTGTTCGGGATGGGGGACGAGGAGTACAAGCTGCGGCACCGCTACCTGGACATGATCTACACGCCCGACACGCTCCGGCGGGCGCACCAGCGGGTGAAGATCATCCGCACGATCCGCACCCACCTCGACGCGCTGGGCTACATGGAGGTCGAAACCCCCACCCTGCACGCGATCGCCGGCGGGGCCGCGGCGCGCCCGTTCGAGACGCACCACAACGCCCTGGACATCGACCTGTTCGTGCGGATCGCTCTCGAGTTGCCCCTGAAGCGCCTCCTCGTGGGCGGGATCGAGAAGGTCTACGAGCTGGGGCGCGTGTTCCGGAACGAGGGGATCAGCCGCAAGCACAACCCCGAGTTCACGATGCTCGAGCTGTACCAGTCCTATGGCGACTACCAGACGATGATGGACCTCACCGAGGGGCTCATCGTCGCCTGCGTGGACGCGCTCGGCGGGGGCCGCACGATCCCGTTCGGCGAGAAGACGGTGCCGTTCGAGCCGCCGTTCCAGCGCGCGAAGTACGCCGACCTCTTCAAGGAGCACGTCGGCTGCGACATGAGCGACGAGGCCGCGGTCAAGGCCGCCGCGATCGCGAACAAGCTCCCCCTCGAAATGGAACCCGCCAGGGGCGCGCCGAAGGTCGCGAAGGCCCACGACGTGCTCGTTCAGGAGCTGTTCGAGAAGAAGGTCGAGGACGCGCTCGTTGGCCCGGTGTTCGTGTACGACTACCCCGCGTCGCTGTGCCCGCTCACCAAGCGGAAGCGCGACAACCCGGCCATCGCGGAGCGGTTCGAGCTGTACGTTCACGGGATGGAGCTGGCGAACGCCTACACCGAGCTGAACGACCCGATCACGCAGGAGCAAACCTTCTCGCAGCAGCTCGCCGGGATGGCCGAAGAGGACTCGATGGCGAAGATGGACCACGACTTCATCCGCGCGCTGCGCCACGGGATGCCGCCCGCCGGCGGCCTGGGGATCGGCATCGACCGCCTGGTGATGCTGCTCACGAACACGCAGACGATCCGCGACGTGATCCTGTTCCCGCTGCTGCGCCCGGAAGTGAAGTGAGGGCTGCGGGGTGCCCGGCGCGCCGCCCCGCACGGGAGCGGTGCGGAGATGAGCGGGGTGGACGTCCTTTCGGACCAAGGGCGCCCCTCCCGAGCGGTTCGGGCGGATCTCCTGACAGCCGGCGAGCGAATCTGTCGCGCCAGCGGCGTGTGGGGTGCCGCACGAGCTCGTTGGCTCCTGTCTCGAACGGCACGCACCCGAGGGCTACGGCGGAGTTTCTGATACCGCTGGTGGTCGCCCTTATGATTTAGATGTTGATGGGGGTCTTCCTCTGGCCCGGCGCGATACCGGCTCGCGTGGCCGAACCCCGGAAACGCGGCCCGGCCACGCGAGTCGTGGG
>DASWYH010000936.1:0-8497 GCA_036405095.1 Gemmata sp.
GCCGCCAGTTGCAGGGCCTCTTGTCGGGTGATGCCCTCGTGAACGCGCGGCTCGAACCACACGTCGGTGGGTCCGGCGATGTGCTCCTGGCGCCCGTCGCGGAAGCGCACGACGAGGAAGTCGCCGGGGTGCGCGACGAAGTGCTTCATGCGCTCGAACCGCTTGCCCCACGACCACACGCGCTTCGGTCCGACGATCACCTCCATGCGGCCGTCCTTGTGGATCATCAGCGCACGCTGACCCTCTTCGACCGTGTAGTGCCACATGGATTCGGTCCCGTAATCTGGTGTGGTGTCTTCGCCGGAAATCGAACCCTCGTCGAACTTCGGCGCGCCCGGTGGCGTGATGCGAAACGGTTTGCCGCGCCCGACCTCGTCCTCGATCCCCTTGAGGCCCTTTTTGAACTCCGTGACGGCTCGGCTCAGAGAGCGACGCATGCGCCGCTTCGGTACTGGTGCGCGCGATTCGCTCTCGTCGTAGTCAGTTCGCGTCGCCTCGATCGCGGTGTCGGTGAACTCCACCAGCATCGAATCGACGGACTGAGTTTCCGGCTGGCCGTACTTCGCGTTGATCGCTTCCAGGATGTCCGCGAGCGGGTACTCAACGAACTGGATGTTCTTGTTGAGGAGGAAGCTGAGCTTGTCGCGGAGCAGAATGTTGGACGTGTCGACGGTTGCGACGTGGAGCGTGCGACTTTCGAGATAGAGCGGGAGGACGCAGTTCTCGCGCGCGATCGATTCGGGCACCAGTGCCAGCACGGCGGGCGGCGGATCGAGCGCGGGCGCGTCGTCGGCGGGCGACAGGACGTGCGCCTCTTCTTCCGCGAGGTGCTGGGCGCCGCGCCGCTGAATGAGTGTGGGAATCATTTAAAGACCAAAGGCATTGGCCACAAAAAGGCACAAAGGGCACAAAAGAAAGCAGAAGACAAAAGGCAGTTAATTCACAGACAACACAGTCGCGAAGCCAAGAAGACAAAATCGTGTGTCCTGGCTTCCGATCTGTGTCGTCTGTTCCATCGGTGGTTCAAACTCTTCTTGCCCGTTCTTGTTTTCGGTTCTCTTTTTGTGCCCTTTGTGCCTTTTTGTGGCTATTGGTTCTTCACTTCTTTGCGGCCGTGAGGCGGGCGACCTCGGCGCAGTCCTTGTCGCCGCGGCCCGAGAAGCACACCACCACCACATCGTCCTTCGAGCGCTTCGCGGCGATCTTCATCGCTTCGACCACCGCGTGCGCCGTTTCGAGCGCGGGGAGGATGCCTTCCAGGCGCCCGCACAGGTGGAACCCGTCCAGTGCCTCCGCGTCGCTGACGCTACAGTACCGCACCCGGTTCGCATCGTGCCAGTAGCTGTGTTCCGGCCCGACGCCGGGGTAATCGAGGCCCGCGCTCACGCTGTGCACGTCCGCGGTCTGGCCGTCGTCGTCCTGGAGCACGTAGCTGAAGCTGCCGTGCAGAACCCCCGGTTTGCCGTTGCTCAGGGTCGCGGCGTGGTCGCCGGCCTTCGCGCCGCGCCCGCCGGCTTCGACGCCCACAAGTTCGACCCCGGGCTCATCGACGAACGGGTAGAACATGCCCGCGGCGTTCGACCCGCCGCCGACACACGCGACCACCACCTCGGGCATCTTCCCGAACTGCGCGAAGCTCTGCTGCTTGGTCTCGGCCCCGATGACGCTCTGGAAGTCGCGGACCATCGCCGGGAACGGGTGCGGCCCGACCACGCTGCCGATGATGTAGTGCGTGTGCTCCACGCTCGACATCCACTCGCGCATCGCCTCGTTGGTCGCGTCCTTGAGGGTCTTGCTCCCGCTCTCGACGGGGAACACCTCGGCCCCCATCGCCCGCATCCGGAACACGTTCAGCTCCTGGCGGCGAATGTCCTCGCTGCCCATGTAGACGCGGCACGTCATGCCGAAGAGGGCCGCGGCGGTCGCGGTGGCGACCCCGTGCATCCCGGCGCCGGTTTCGGCGATCACCCGGCTCTTGCCCATCCGCTTCGTGATGAGCGCCTGGCCGATCGCGTTGTTGATCTTGTGCGCGCCGGTGTGGTTCAGGTCCTCGCGCTTCAGGTAGATGCGCGCGCCGCCGGCTTCTTTGGTCAGCCGCTCGGCGAAGTAGAGCCGCGACGGGCGCCCGACGTACTCGTTCAGGAGCTTGTGGAACTCGCTGATGAAGGCCGGGTCGGATTTGGCTTCGCGGTACGCGGCGTCGAGCTGTTCGAGCGCGAACATGAGCGTTTCGGGCACGAACCGGCCGCCGAACGGGCCGAACCGCCCGCGGGCGTCGGGCACCTGCGAAACCGGGGAGGGGGTCGCCGTAAGCATATCGGGAGTCACCGTAACAGTGGCATTGAGGACGCGAGGAGGGCACGAGTCTGATTGTAGCAGCCCGACCGGGGTTCGCGCCGCGGTGCGAATGCGGCATAATTTCCGTAACTTCCCTTTTGCCCTCCGTGTTTGCGGTGCCCCGTTCATGCCCGAGCTGCCCGAAGTCGAAACCGTCGTGCGCGACCTGCGCCCCCTGCTTGCAGGGCGCACCGTCACGGGGGTGCGGAACAGCAAGCAGAAGCTCCGCCGCCCCTGGAACCCGGCGTGGGGGCCCGAACTCGCCGGGGCACAGGTGGAGAGCGTCCGGCGGCGCGGAAAATGGATTCTGATCGACTTGGCGAAGGGTGGCTCCCCTGAAGGGAGCGCAGGCGCAGAACCCCTCCCCCCGGCCCCCTCCCCTAAGAAGGGAGAGGGGGAAAAAGGCAACCTACCCCCCAACCCCCTCCCTGAAGGGAGGGGGAGTTCGGCGGCAGCGCTCAGCGCAACGGGTTTGTGTCGCGATTCCCAAGGGGTTTCTCTCCCCCTCCCTTCAGGGGGGGGGCCGGGGGGTAGGTTGCCTTCCCCTCTGCTCCGCGTTCACCTCGGCATGACCGGGCAATTCACAGTCGCCGCGGCGACCGCTCCCGAACCGGACCACCTGCACGTCGTGTTCGCACTCGATAACGGCACCGAACTGCGGCTCCGCGACCCGCGCCGGTTCGGCTCGGCGGAGTTCTTCGCGGACCGAACCGCCGTCGAAGCCGAAATGAATGCGGCCCTCGGCCCGGAGCCGTTCGACCTCGACGCCGAATACTTCCGCCGGGCCGTTCGCGGCACGAGTCGCAACCTGAAAGCGCTCCTGCTCGATCAGACAATCGTTGCGGGGGTGGGCAACATTTACGCCGACGAAGCCTGCTTCCGGGCGAAGTTGCACCCCGGGCGCCCGGGCAAGAAGCTCACGCGCGCCGAGTGCGACCAGCTCCGCGAAGCCGTTGAGGCGGTCCTGACGCGCGCCATCGAATCGCGCGGGAGCACGATCCGCGATTACGTCGGCGGGTCCGGCCTGCGGGGCGGGTTCCAGAACGAGTTCGCGGTGTACGGGCGCACGGGCGAACCGTGCCCGGCGTGCGCGACCGCGGTCCGGTGTGCGCGGTACGCGGGCCGGGCCTCGCACTTCTGCCCGCGGTGCCAAAAGGGGGCGCCGGGGCGCGCGCGGAAGAGCGGTGCCCCGAGCCCCGAGGCCCGGAAATCTTAGCTCCGCTCGGCTCTGTGCGCGTTGCGGCGAATCACCCTGCGGTGGAACACTCATGTCCTACAAGGCGTTCAAGCGGCTGATCGGCGAGACCAGCCTGGAGCGGAAGTGCCGCTGGCTGCTCGGGGCCGGCGTCCTCGTGCTCATGACCGGCAGCTTCTGGGTGTACTCCAAGCAGACCGAGGACCTCGCCTCCGAGCAGCTCGAAACGACCGGCCGCGCGCTGCTGGCGCCGAGCATCGCCCGGATGCACGTGAAGCCCGAACCGCTCGGGGCCGTGGACGAGTTCCAGCACCTCGCGGAGAGCAACTGGAACTGGCCCCAAACGCTCCGCGGGTACAACTTCAAGCTGCTCAAGGCGAACGCCCAGGACGACGCGAACAAGCCCGGCAGCGACGACCTCGCCATCTTCACCCGGCTCACCACCGACCCCGACCGGAACGAAGACACCCGCAAGGTGCCCAAGGAGAACGCCTACTACTACTACGCCGCGGTGCGCGCGCTCCCGTCGTGCGTCGAGTGCCACAAGGACCCCCTCAAGGTCGGGGCCAAGGCCGCGAACCCGAAGCTCAAGAGCGGCGAGGTGATGGGCGTGGCCCGGATCCGCATCTCCACCCAGTCGATCGAGGAGGGGTTCCACACCAACCGCGCGATCCTGTTCTCGTTCGCGATCGGCACCTCGCTCCTGATCATCGCGGGCAGCTACCTCATCATCCGGTACGTCATCGTGAAGCCCGTGAAGCACCTCAAGGAGGTGTCCGAGGCGATCGCGGCGGGCGAACTCAACATCCGCAGCGAGATCCAAACGGGCGACGAGTTCGAGGACCTGTCGCACGCCTTCAACCGGATGCTGCGCAACCTCACGAACATCCAGGAGCGGAACCGGAAGCTGATCGCGGACCTCGATCGTAAGGTCGACGAGCTGGCCCGGGTCAACATGGCGCTCTTCGAGAGCAACCGGCTCAAGAGCGAGTTCCTGTCCACGATGAGCCACGAGCTGCGCGACCCGCTCAACAGCATCATCGGGTTCTCCGAGGTGCTGATCGGGGCCGAGAACCTGACCGAGAAGCAGCAGCGCTACGCGGGCAACATCATGACGAGCGGCCAGCGGCTGATGGCGCTCATCAACGACATCCTCGAACTAGCGAAGCTCGAAGCGGGTAAGATGCGGCTCCACCCCGAGCCGCTGAACCCCGCAACCGCGTGCGAACACGCCGCCGCGCTGATCCGCCCGCAGGCCGAGAAGAAGAACATCGATGTGAAGGTGGTCGCGGACCCGAACGCGCCCCCCACGCGCCAGGACGCGGGCAAGGTTCACCAGATCGTCACCAACCTGCTCTCGAACGCGGTGAAGTTCACGCCCGAGGGCGGGCGCGTCACGCTCAAGGCCGCGACCGACGGCACCGACCTCGTCTTCACCGTTTCGGACACCGGGGTCGGGATCGCGCCCGAGGAGCAGGACCTCATCTTCGAGAAGTTCCGGCAGGCCGCGAACCCGATGACCCGCGAACAGGGCGGGACCGGCCTGGGGCTGTCGATCGTGCGCGAGCTGGCGAAGCTGCTCGGCGGGGACGTGACCGTTCACAGCGAGCTGGGCCGCGGGAGCACCTTCACCGTGCGCATCGCCGCCCGGCTGGCGGACGAGCCGCTCCTGGGGTTCGAGCTGAACGAGGAGCTGCCCGGCCCGCACCCGGAGAGCGTCGCGAGTTAGAGCGAGCCGCGGCGCTTACGTGACGAGCGCGGGCGCACGTGTCCGCGGCTCGCGCCCGTGCTCGTCGAGAACTAATCGCCGGTGCGAACCAGCAGGTCCCACGTGAGCAGCACCACTTCGAGCAGCAGTAGCAGCACGATGATCACTTCGAGCACGTGCCCGTCGCGCCACCCCTTGTGGTCCGCGACACGGTCGTTGGCGCCTTCGTAAAGGTCCTCGCACGCTTCCAGGCGCGCGTCCACAAGGGCGCTCCGGCGCTCCACCTGCGCGTGCCGCAGCAGCCGTGCCGCGAGCTTCGCGGCCGAGGGGCCGGGGGCCACACCGGAGAGGTGCTCGAACCGCGGGAACAGGCGCGCGGCGGCCAACCGCATCCGTGCGAACGCCTCGATCGCGGCCTCGAACCGCGGCCAGTGCGCCTTGTCGCGGCGCCGGATGGTCTGGGTGCGCGGCACGTCTTCCTGCGCCACGGCCTCGCGCGCGTCCAGCTCGCCCTCCAGGCGCCGCAGCTCGGCCTCGTAGAACGCGAACTCGGCGACCGCGGGCAGCACCTCGTCGCGGACCGCGCCCGCGAGGAACACCACCGCGCGCCCGGGGCGCCACTCGATCCGGTCCCCCTTGTGGGTCACCGAGACCGCGGGCGCGTCGGGATCGGCCACGGGCGCCAGCCAGCCCGCGCCCGTTTCGGCCCACGCCCCGGCGGCCCCCGGCGGGACCAGCACCACGAACAGCTCGTCGAGCGGCTCGGGCTTCGGCGGCTCGCGCGGCAGGTCCGCCCACGCGATTTCGTCTTCGACCGCGAGACAGAACCGCGGGTGCTTGAACGTGCGGCGCACGTGCCCCGAGGCGACCGAGTGGGCCGCGAACCGGATCCGCTTCGCGACGAGCCCGAACGGAACGGGAGAGGAGACTTCGGACCCGGCCATGAGCAACCTTTCGCGCTTCATCAGACCTTGACCGGAACCGAAACGACCGCGGGCACATCGGCGCCCGGGGCGAAGCCGCACCGGGCGCGGGCCGCCTCGGCGATCTCCTCGACCACCAGTTCGGCCGAGTCCAGGACGCCGTTGAGGGTCGAATCGAACAGGTAGTCGCCCACGACGAACAGCCCCGGGTGGCCGACGGGCTCGGGGCAGTGCCGCGCCTCCGGCGCGCGGGCCGGGCGCCCGGCCGGCAGCCCGTTCACGCACCCGATCCACCGGTGTACGCGGCCTTCGAGGAAGTGCGCCCGGGCGTCACCGAGCACCGCCGGGACCGCATCCAGAACGGCGTTGCACAGCTCCTCGTCGGGGAGGTTGCTCAGGGTCGCGGCGGCTTCGCCCGCCAGGAGCCACCCGAGCACCCCGTAGGTTCCCGATGGGGTGCGCGCGCTCTCGTCGTAGACGCACGTGCCGCCGAACGCGTCGATCATGAAGTACGAGCCCGAAACCGCGCCGCGCCAGAACGGGGCGTCGAACAGCCCGCTGACCCGGAGGTAGTGCGCGGGGTAGTCGTAGTGCGCGTGGTGGCGCTCCATCGCGCGCGCCAGCTCTGCGCCGCCCCACTGAACCGCCGGCAGCCAGTTATTCGGCAGCGCCGCGACAACGTAGTCGAACTCCTCGCGCGCCACCACCCCGTTGTGCCGGACCGCGACCGCATAGCCCCCGGGCGCGCGTGCGACGCGCACCACCTGGTGCCCCAACCGGGTGCGGGCCGGAACGCGGTTCGCCAGCTCCTGTGTCAGCCGCTCGATGCCCCCGTCGATGGTGTAGAGCCGCATGTACTCCGGCTCGTTCATCAGGTAGTTCTGGAGCCCGTACATCGCGCTCGTGAGGTGCGGCTCGGTCGCGAGGTCGCTGTGGACCGCGACCCGCACGTACTCCCGCGCGTTCTCGTCCTTGATGGTGCCGAGCAGCGCGCGGAAGCTCCGGTTGGAGAGCACGTCGGCGTTGTCCGCCTTCCAGTCGGACTCGTAGTACTCCGCCGGGCTGATGGCGTCCCAGGCGCGGTCATCGAACTTTTTCAGCTCGCGAACGGCGTTCGCCCCGAACACGTTCCGGATGTCGTCGTAGGTGTTCAGGACGTGGCCGCCGAGAACGACCGCGTCGCCCCACATGGGGCTGGTCATGAGCCCGAGTTCGGCCACGAGTTCGCGCAGCGGGTCCGGGCCGAGCTGCGAGTAGTCGTACAGCTCGGCCGCGCCCGCTTCGTAACTCACCGGGGCCGTCGCGAACTGTCGCGTGAGAACCTTGCCGCCGAGGCGCGGCCCGGCTTCGAAGATCGTCGCTTCGTAGGGCAAGTGGAGGTGCTTTTGTAGCAGGTGAGCGGTCATGAGCCCGCCGGGACCGCCGCCGATGATGCCGATACGGAGGGGTTGCATGCACGCGCTCGTCCGGCCCGCACCGAGAGCCACACCGTCCACCGCCGCGGGCCGGGCGATAAACGGAACCCGAACCCGGCGGTTCCGCCGGGCATTGCGAACAATCCACGGCCCGTAGCGCCGGGCAAACGCCCTGGCCCGGAAAGAACGCGCCGCGCGTTTTGGTCTTTCCTGATCGCGGACCGCTTGAAACAACTGAATTCCCATTAAACCCGGCCGAGCAGACAAAGTTTCGCGCACGAGCGGAACGAACCCGTCGCCCCGTAAACTGTCACTACAAACGGAATAAGTTCCCTTTCGCCCCTTACCCCCCCGGTGCCCACACGGCAACAATGCCCAAGCCGCCTCTCCACGATTGGCCGGCGACCGAAGCTGAAGCGGTCGAACTCCAGAACGCGCTCCGGAACCGCGTCGATGTCTCCGCGCCCCCGCCGGGGCCGATCGCGCTCGTCGCGGGGTGCGACATCGCGTACCACCGGACCGAACCCCGACTGTTCGCCGCCGTCGTCGTTCTCCGGGTGGACGATCTGTCGGTGGTCGAAGAGCGCCTGGTGTCGCGGGAAGTGACTTTCCCGTATGTTCCGGGCCTGCTGTCGTTTCGTGAAGTGCCTGCCCTACTCGAACTGTTCGTGAATTTGCGCCACGCCCCGGACGCGGTTATGCTCGACGGACAGGGAATCGCGCACCCGCGCCGGTTCGGGCTGGCCTGCCACCTCGGATTGTGGCTAGACTTGCCGTGCGTGGGCTGTGCGAAGAGCTGGCTGATCGGGGACTATACCGAACCCGGCCGCGATGCCGGCGCCGCCTCGCCCCTTACCATTAACGGTGAGGAGGTCGGGGCCGTCGTGCGTTCCGCAACGGGCGTGAAGCCCGTGTACGT
>DASWYH010000937.1:0-1575 GCA_036405095.1 Gemmata sp.
GACTACCGCGACCGGGGGCGGCGGCGGCCCCGGGACGATCGGGACCGCGATCGGGACGGGGGGCCGCGCCCCCGCCCGCGGCCGTCGAACGCGAGCACCGGTTGGATCATCGCGCTCGTGGTGGTCGGGATCGTGGGGCTGGCCGTCATCACCCCCTGCCTGCTCCTTGCGCCGTTTGTCAAAGTTCAGAACGGGGTTCAGCAACAGAACCAGCAACCGTGGCCGAAGCCGCGGGCCGGCCCCGGGCAACCGCGGTGGCGGTGAGCCACCCGACCGCCGGGTTCCATCGGTCAGCCCCGGGTCCGCGCTCGCCACCCGGGGAACAATCCGCCCCCGCGTTCCCCCGGGTCCGCGCAGCGCCACCCGGGGAACCCACCGCACCATCCCGGAAACCCGCCGCGCCACCTAGGGGCCTTCTGGTCGTTCCGCCCGGCCGTAGCGCCGACGCGGGGCCGCCCGTGTTCGGGCACTGAATTTGCTTTCCAACCCGCTCGGTGTCGTGACCCGCCGCGATTCTCCCGAGCGACCGATGCAAGTCACCCTCCACACCCCGGACACGATCTACACCCCGCGCCACGTCCCGAGCTGGCTGCTGCTCGCGTGCGCGGCCGGGTTCGTGAACGGGTTCGCGTTCCTCGCCTGTCAGCAGTTCGTCACCCACGTGACCGGTACGATGACCCGGGCGGGGCTCGAGGTCATGCACCTGGGAATCGCCGCGGAGTACGTCATCGTCTTCGTGAGCTTCGTCGTCGGGGCGGTCGCCGCCGTTGTGGTGACCCAGTACCGGGCGCGGCGCGGGGCGGGCGACCGGTGGGTGCTGCCGCTGTTCATCGTGGTCGGGGTGCTGTGCGGGGTGGCGCTCGCCGGGCAGTTCGGGGCCTTCGGCCCGTTCGGCGGGACGGTGGCCGCGGACCCGCCGCCGGTGGCGCTGCTGTCGCTGCTCGCGTTTGCCGCCGGGTTGCAGAACGCGACCGTGGCCTCGACCACGGGCATGTCGGTGCGGACCACCCACCTGACCGGCCCGACCACCGATATGGGGATGCTGCTCGGGGCCGCGTGGCAGAGCGAGGGCGCGGCCCGGCGGTCCGCCCTGGCCGGCGCGGCCCTGCGGGGCGGGACCGTGGTCGCGTTCGGGGCGGGGTGCGCGCTGGCGGTCCCGGCGACCGGGGGGCTCGGGTACCTGGCGCTGCTCGTTCCCGCCGGGTTCGTGGGGGCCGCGGGCGCGCTCAGCTTCATGCCGGAGTGGAGCCCGAGCGATTTCGCGTTCGACCGGAAGGGCCTGGCGCCCCCGCCGGACGGGGCGCTCGCCGGGCTGCCGGCCGACGCCCGGCCCACCCAAGCGGATCTCGAAAGGGAAGCGCTCGCGGCAGCGGCGCGCGAGGCCCGCTGACCGCCCGCGCCGGACGGGCGCGGTTCACTTCGCGAGGCTGTAGCAGATCAGCTCCTTGTCGTTCCGCACGTACACGCACTTGTTGGCGAACGCGGGGTGCATCCACACCACCAGCCGCCCGCGCCCGGCCATCGTGTTGGTCGGCTCGATGAGGTGCGCGCGGTCGAGCTCCTCGTACCCCTTCG
>DASWYH010000938.1:0-2239 GCA_036405095.1 Gemmata sp.
CGTGCATGTATTACGCGGGTATCGACCCGTTCACCAAGAAGCCGGTGAACACGGCCAAGAACCTGACCGACCGCAAGATGCAGCGGGCGCTGATGCAGTTCTTCAAGCCCGAGAACTATTTCACCGTCCGCGAGGCCCTCATCCAGGCCGGGCGGGCCGACCTGATCGGCGGGTGCGACGGGCTCATCCCCGCACAGCCCCCGAAAGAGGCGCTGGACGCGCGCCGCCAGCAGGCGAACGCCGCCGTGAAGGGCGACCACTACCACACCGTCGCCAACCCGGCCAGGGGCGAGAACCCCGGCGAGCGCGGCGCGGCACCGGCAAAGGCAAAGGGCTATCGGCCGGGGCGGAAGTCGGCGCAGAAGCGAAAGCGGAACAGCGGGGAGCCTGGCCCGAAGCCGAAGTAGGTCGCACGTTGGCGGAAGCTCATGCCCCCGGAGGAAACTAACCATCGCTCAAGAGGACGTGCCCCCAAAGGCCCACGGCCGCTCGGGCAGGTGGTAGCTCAGCCCTGCGGCCGTGAACGGCGCCCAGTGAACCGGCGACGCAAAAGGGTGCGTGTCGGGGTGCGTCTGCGCGTACCGCTCGGCGGCCGCGGTGCAGAGCCCGCGCTGCTCGTCGGTCTGCATCAGCCCCAACAACCAGGGCAACACGTCGGCGCGGACGGCCCGGCCGGTGAGCCCGCGCAACCAGCGCTGCGCCTCGGTCAGCGCGGTCAGCGGGGCCATGCCCTTCGTGCGCCACAACGTATGGAACCGGAGCGACAACAGAGCGCTGGACAGATCCCAGACCGACCACAAGGTGCTCACCACACACGACGCGCCCGCGAACAGGAACCCCGCCGACAGCCCGAAATACTCGTCCACCTGATCCGGCTTCACCATCCCGCTCTCGCACCCGTTGAGCACCGCGAGCGACGCCGAACGCAGGTGCAACTCGGTGAAGGCGTGCCGGAGCGTGAGCCAGTGCGTCGGGTCGTTGCGGTCCTGCAAAACGAGCGCGGAACGCAGAGGGTCGTTGGGGTCGAAGCCCGCGTGCCCGCTGTAGTGAAAGACGTGGGTCGTTCCGGCCGCCTTCAACAGCCCGTCCCGACTGGCAGCACTGCGCCGGTGAACCCCGGCGCCGGGGTACAGCGTGTGAACCCCGGCCCCCTCGACTTCGGTGAACACGAGGTCGCCGGTCGGGTTCTCGATCAGCGTGACGTTCGTGGGGTCGGGGCGCTCGCGCCGGGCACAGCGGAGCAAAATGGACAGGCTCGGAACGTACCCGATCTCGTCGAAGCGGTCGGCCAGAATGGTCCCGTCGGCGAGGGTGCAGGCGTGCAGCGGGAACACGTGCAGCCCCTTGTGCGGCGTCAGGATCAGCCGGCGGACGTTGAGCCCATCGAGCGCCTTCACAACGGGCCGGATGGCGCGCTCGCTGACGGGGCGCAACAGTTCAGGCACCGCGGCTTCCCACTCGGCACGGGGGCGCCCGTAATAGCTGCGGTACCACGCATTCGCCAGTTCCCAACCCTCACTGGCACTCAGACCGGGAAGCGGCACGGCGAAAGCGTCGTCGCGCGTGAGAACGAAAGCGTACCCGCGATCGCGCGTCAGGCAGAACTGCACGAACGCGGTCGGCACATCGACCGGCAGCAGGTCGCGGGCCTGGGCGAAGGTGATGGGGGCGACGGGCTTGTCCGGGTTGAACTCGGGATCGTACTGTGTGCGAATCGCCGTCAGCGACGCTTCGTACTGGCGCTGCAACGCGGCGAACGTGTGCCGCGTATTCTCAACGACGTGTGCCCGCTTGGGGGCGGCCGGCATCGGGACCGCATCGAGCCCGCCGGGGGCGCGCAACTGGCGCGTGCCGGGTACGGTATCGTCTCCCCCGGCGGTAACGGTCGTGTTGTCGTCGGCGTCGAGTTGCTCGCGTGCGTGGCGCAACCGGCGCCGGAGTTGACGGAACTCATCAGCCAGATGAACCGGGGCGCCGGCGGGTGAAAGAACCTCGTCGGCGAGCATCTCCATGAGATTGCGCGCCCGGCTCTGTTCCGCCGTCTCGACCGCTTCGGACAGTGCAGCGCGGTCGTTGAGGGCGTGCCACAGATCGACATTAATGCGGGTTCATTGCTGACGGTTTTCGAATCTAGGAGGGGTCGTATCCTACCGGCATGAACAAGGCACGAACCTTCGTCCGCGTCCTCAGCGACGAGGAGCGGCGGGCTCTGGAGAAGGGCCGGAAGTCGGCCGACGCA
>DASWYH010000939.1:0-5904 GCA_036405095.1 Gemmata sp.
GAGCACACGAGATTCGGGTTCGTCCGCCGGGCGTGTGTTTCGGAACGCTTCGGCCACTTCGAGGGCGTGGGCGCGGGTGCGGCACACCGCGAACACCGTCGAGCCGCTCCCCGACATCAGCACCCCACACGGTGCTGGCACGGTGCCCGCGAGGCGCCCCCGGATGCGCCCCACCAGGGGCTCGGCCTCGAACGCGGGCGCCTCCAACCGGTTGAACAGGGACCGGCCCACCGCCTCGGCGCTGCCGGCGCGGAACGCGGCCCGCACGCTCTCACCGCGCACCGGCTCCGGGGGCACGCGGAGCCGCTTGAACACCGCCGGCGTACTGACCCCCACGGGGGGGAACACCAGCACAAAATTCAGGGCGCCCGGGGCCGCGGGTTCCGGTGTGGTGACCTCCCCGCGCCCGGTACACCAGGCCGCCGGGAGGCTCAGGAAGAAGGCCACGTCCGAACCGATGGGTGAGGCAATAGCGACAAGTTCTTCGCGTGTCAGCGCCAGTTTCCAGATTTCGTTCAAGCCCACCAGTGCCGCCGCCGCGTCGCTGGACCCGCCCCCCAGCCCCGCCTGCATCGGGATGCGCTTCGTCAACCGGATCGCGGCCCCGAGGTCGGGCCGGTTGGCGCGGTCGCGCAGTGCGACCGCGGCCCTCATGACGAGGTTGTCCGGCCCGGCGCTGAGGCCCCCCGGTTCGCAGGTCAGCGACAGGGCGCCGGCCGGGAGGGCGCGCAGTTCGAGCGTGTCAAAGACATCGACCGCGACCATCAGGGATTCGAGATCGTGGTAGTGGTCCGGCCGCTTGCGAACGATTTCGAGAAAGAGGTTGAGCTTCGCCGGTGCCGCGACGGTGAGCGCATCGGGACCGGCACGGAAGTGCGGGTGGACCCCGAGCGGGTCCGCGGAGCGGAGGGTGGTGTTCGCGGCCGTCATTGCGTGCGGGGCGACTTACCCGTGAAGGGAGCGGCCCATCCGTGGGTGCTTGTCGAGGACATCCGGCCTGCCGGTTGGGAGGTGCGGATGAGGGCACGAACCGCGTGAACTCAATTGCGAACGTTAAACGAAGTCGGCACGTGCGTCAAGAGGGTGATTTTGGCCTTTAACTACTCTTTACTGTGGGCGACCGGGCCAAATAATTGCTCGCCGGGGGCGAGATTCCAAGCGCCACCCGGCACGCGCGCCGAACGCGTTCTAAGCTCGTTGTGGCCCAGTTCGCCGCTCAACGTTGTGGGAAGTTGCCGCTATGCTGCCGCAGCGTCCGTCCGCTTCGACCACTCCCTCTTCAGCGGCCCGCAAATCCGGCCCGATCGGGTTCGCCCCGGTCCCCTTCGAGGTCGCGAAAAAGCGGGTGCTGGCGAAGCTCGAAGAGCGGCTCGACATGAGCTCGTCCAAGCGGATGCCGCAATCGCTCTTGCGTCAGAGCCTCAAGCACCACGCCGAACAGGTGGTCGATCAGGAGGCCCGCGGGTTCGCCAAACCGGACCGCGACCGGCTCGTGGACGAAGCGCTCCGCGAGCTGTTCGGTTACGGCCCGCTGGAGGAGCTGTTCAACGACCCGACCGTGCGGGAGGTCATGCTCACCAGCCCGAATGTGGTGATCGCCCGCCGGGATCTGGGGCAGTGGCTCCCGACCAGCGTCAAGTTTCGTGACGAGGGGCACGTTCGCGCGACCCTCGACCGCATCGCGACCCACGCCGAACCGGTCGGCCCGGTCATGGCCAGCACGACCCTGTTCGACATGCGCCTGCCCAACGGGTTCCGGGCGCTGGCGCTGATCCCGCCGGACGCCCTCGGGCTCCCGGCGACGGTGTCCTTCCTCCGCGAAAGCACGATCCCCGTCCCGGTCGCCCCCGGAGCGTCTGCCGTTCCAAAAGACGCGACCGCGGCGCTCCCCAACCTCCCGGCGACCAGCTCCGCTTCGCCGGCGCTGAAGGGGCCGCCGGCCTCGACCCCGGGGCTGTCACTGCGCCCGGGTTCGATCACCGCTTCGCCGCGCCCGGGGAGCGGGCTGATCGCCACCCCCGCGCCGCGGCCCCCCGGCGACCCTTCGGCGTCCGCGGTGGACCCGCTCGTCCGCCACCGGGCGCGCATCCTGGAGCGCATCCTGTCCAAGTTTGCCGCGCTCAAAGTGTACGACGTGTCCCGGCTCGACATCACCGAGCTGCGTAAAGTGATTGTCGCGTACATCCGCGAGTACGCGGAAACGGAAAAGGTTTACCTCAGCGACGCCGATCAGGGGCGGCTCATGCTCGAAATCCTCACCTCGCTCCAGCGCTGATGAACCTACACTCGGCCCCGCCCTGAAGGGAAGGGGGGTACGCTTCCGCGTGCGATGATGCGCGGGTTTTGTGGCACCTCCCGTTCCGGAGAGGGCCCGGGGCTTCCCCATTTGCAACTCGCGCGCGGCTCGCGTACCATCACCTCACGCTTTCCCCGCCGTGAAGGATCAAACCGATGCCGCGATTCTCCCTCGCGTTCGTTCTCGCGCTCCTTGGGTTCGCACACGCACAACCTGTTTGGGCACAGAAAGAGTACGGGTTCGACAACCGCAAGGGGTCCGGGCAGCCGTACCTGAAACCGAGCGAAACCGTTGCGAAATTCAAGGTCCCCGAAGAGTTCGAGGTGAAGCTGTTCGCCGGCGAGCCGGAGTGCATCAACCCCGTCGCGTTCACCATTGACGAGAAGGGCCGGGTGTGGGTCGTCGAGTGCTTCGAGTACCCGAAGAAGACGCCGAAAGGGAAGGCCCCGCGCGACCGCATCGTCCTTCTGGAAGACACCGACGGTGACGGCGTGTGCGATAAGCGCACCGTATTCGCTGAGGGTAAGGACTTCCCCGTTCCCGAGGAGCGAAAGAAGGCCGGGCTGGGCGCGTTCGACCTGTGTACCGGCATCGAGGTCGGGCACGGCGGGGTGTTCGTCGGCGCGGCGCCGTACCTGTGGTTCATCGAGAACAAGAACGACAAGCCGGGCAAATTTGACGTGCTCCTCAAGGGTTTCGGCAGTCAGGACACGCACGAAACGCTCAACACCTTCCAGTGGGGGCCGGACGGCTGGCTTTACGGCCTGCACGGCATCTTCACCAACTCCGCGGTCAAACCCGGCGGCCAACTCGACGGCCCGGAAGCCCGCATCAACGGCGGCATCTGGCGCTACCACCCGAAGCTCAAGAAGTTCGAGGTCTTCGCCGAGGGCACGAGCAACCCGTGGGGCATGGACTGGCGCAACACCGACGGGCAGTTCATCCTCGCGTGCTGCGTGATCCCGCACCTCTACCACATCGTTCCCGGCGGCATCTACAAGCGCCAGGCGGGCGCGAGCTTCAACCCGTTCGTGTACGGCTACCTGAGCGAGATCAGTGACCACACGTTCCACAAGGAAAGCGGCTGGGCGCACGCGGGCCTCATCTCGCTCGACGTTCCGCACATACCCAAGCGTTTCCAGAACAGCGTGATCTTCGGCAGCATCCACGGGTGCAGCATCAAGCAGAACATTCTCAAGCCGAATCGCAGCAGCTACACCGCCAGCCGAGGCGACGACTTTCTCGTGAGTGGCGACAAGAACTTCAGGCCCATTAACATGAAGTGGGGGCCGGCCGGCGACATCTACCTGATCGACTGGCACGACCAGAACCCGTGTCACCAGACCGCACCGGACCTGTGGGACTACGAGCGGGGCCGCGTGTACCGCATCCAGCTGAAGGGCACCAAAACGAAGAAGCCGGAGGACTTGGGGAAGAAGAGCGACGACGAACTGATCGACCTACTGGACCGGCACGGGAACCGAGCCGGCACAGAAAGCGACACCTCTCGGTGGCCGTACCAATCCCGGACCGCAATGCGATTGCTTGGCGAGCGGGCCGCCGGTGCGAACGGAGACGAACTCGCGAAGAAACTCGCTCGCGGCACCGCGGGCTTCATGCAACTCAATACCGCTGCACAAACGGGCTACTACAAGAGCGAGTTAGTAAAGAACCTCGCCGAAGATACAAAAGGGTTCTTGAGCGCACCGCTCGCTTTCACGGCACACCAAACGATGATGATTCGGGCCGCAGCCCAAGCGGATGAGATTACCGCAAAAGGGGTCGGGGCCTTTGCGGATGTCGCAAAAGGGGTCAAGGACGCCGGTGCCCGCCGGGAACTCGCGTCGGCCGCGCTCCGTCTCGCCGACAGGCACGACGTGACGCCCTTGCTCCGCGCGCTGATGGCCCACAAAGAGGACGCCAAAGACCCGATCATCCCGCAACTCGTGTGGCTCACCTACGAGAAACTTCTCACGAAGAAGGTGGGCGCCACAACGCCCGCGGAGAAAGAACTCGCGTGGCTCGCCGAGGAGGCCCCCAAGAACGAGTTCGTGCGCGATTCGATCGTGCCGAAGGTGATGCGCCGGCTGGTCGCCACCGGGAAGCCTGATGATCTCCGGTTGTGCGTCGAATTCGCGACCAAGGTGAAGGACGCCAACACCCGCGAAAAAGCCCTCGACGGTCTCGCGCTCGCGCTCGACAAGCAAACCGTGAGCGCCCCCGAAGCGTGGGCCGCACTCCAAGCCGAGATCACGAAGGAGAACAACCCGAAACTCGTCGCCCTCGCGAACAAACTGGCCGTCAGCTTCCGCGACCCCGCCGCGTTGAAGCGGGCCATCGCCGCTGCAACCGACGTCAAACTCGCGGCCGACGCGCGCACTGAAGCGGTGCGACAACTCGCGTCGATCCGTGCCCCGGAAACCGTGCCGCTGCTGCTCGACCTCGTTCGCAAGGACAGCACCGACGCGGTGCGGGCCGAGGCCGTTCGCGCCCTCGCGGTGTTCGACAAGCCCGAAGTTGCGTCCACCCTGCTCGGGGGGTGGAAGGACACCCCGAAGAACCTCCGCCCCGATGTGGTCAACACGCTCTGCACCCGCAAGGAGTGGGCAAAGGCGCTGCTCAAAGCGATGGCCGACAAGAAGGTGGATCGCGGCGAGATCACCGACAACACCGTCACGCGGTTGCAAGCGTTCAACGACAAGGAGCTGAACGCGCTCATCGAAAAAGCCTGGGGCCGGACCCGCGCGACCCCCGCCGAACTCGCCAAGCTGATCGACAAGACCCGCGACTCACTGTACGAGGCGCCCGCGTCGTTCGATCGCGGCCGGAAGGTCTTTGAAGCCACGTGCGGGAAGTGCCACAAGTTCGACGGCAAGGGCGCGGAGGTCGGGCCGCCGCTCGACGGCGCCGGGCGCGACATCGAGTACCTGCTCACCAATGTGCTCGACCCGAACCGGGTCATCGGCGCGCCGTACTTCCTCCGCACCGCCCGGTTGCTCGATGACACCGTTTTCTCCGGGTTGCTCGCCGAGGAGGACGACAAGACCATCACGCTGAAGCTCGAAAACGCGGTGGTCAAGAAGATCAAGAAAGAAGACCTCGCCGAACCCGTGCGCGTCGCGGAGAAATCCCTGATGCCCGAGGGGTTGGGCTACAACATGACCCCGCAGGACTTCCGCGATCTGGTCCGCTACGTGATGGCGAACCCGTTCATCACGGAAGCGAGCGTGAACGGTGCGCAACTCTCCGTTGGCCTTCCCGGGCGCCTTGCGCTGCCCGACACAAAGGGCGCGCCGGCGGTAGTCGAAGCCGAAATCGCTGCACCGGCGGCGCTGAAAACGCGGCTCCTGATCGGCGCGACCGGCGATTACGAGGTGCGGTTGAACGGCAAACCGATCGGCACCGGCAAGGGCGCGGGTAAAGAGGTCCGGCCCGACCGCGACGGATTCGAGGTCACGTTGCCCGAGGGTAAGAGTACGCTCGCGGTGGTCGTGAAGGGCACCGGCACGAACGTGGTGTTCGCGCGGTTCCTCGACCCCGACCGCAAGTTGCGTTACCCGGAGCCGAGCGAGAAGAAATGAGCCCATCCACCTGAGATTGTGCCGCGT
>DASWYH010000940.1:0-2441 GCA_036405095.1 Gemmata sp.
GGACCAGCCGAAGCCGGCGATCATGCACTCGTCGCACGGCGGGCTGAAGCTGTTCCACCCCGAGTGGGACGCCTACCGGTTCTGGGCCGGCGGCGCGACCCACTCCGACGCCCCCTTCCACGAGGGCGTCCCGTCGCTCACGCGGCTCGGGTACATGTTCACGGAGAACGAGACCAACGCCCCGGCGCTGTTCAACTCGCCCGCCCCGGGACCGTTCAAGGACGCGTTCCACGAGGCCGTGATCCACAAGAACCGCGCGGCGCTGAGCGCCGAGGGGGTCGGGACGAAGGCCGCGGCGCACTACGCGTTCACGATCCCCGCGGGCGAATCGGTCACGGTGCGGTGCCGGCTGCGGCACGCGTCCGACGGACCGGACGACCCGTTCACCAACTTCGACCAGCTCTTCGCGGACCGCATCGCCGAGGCCGACAAGTACTTCGCCGCGTTCCAGAAGGACATCCCCGACGAGGACGCCCGCCGGGTGCAGCGCCAGGCCGTCGCGGGCCTGATCTGGACCAAGCAGTTCTACCTGTACGACACCTACCGCTGGCTCAAGGGCGACGCCGCCACCATCGTCCCGCCGGAGCAGCGGTGGTACGCGCGCAACAGCGACTGGCAGCACTTCAAGGCGTCCGACATCCTCTCCATGCCGGACAAGTGGGAGTACCCGTGGTTCGCCGGGTGGGACTCCGCGTTCCACGCGGTCGCGTTCGCGCCGTTCGACCCCGAGTTCGCAAAGGACCAGCTCCTGCTGCTGTGCCGCGAGTGGTACATGCACCCGAACGGCCAGCTCCCGGCCTACGAGTGGAACTTCTCGGACGCGAACCCGCCGGTCCACGCCTGGGCGACGTGGCGCGTGTTCCAGATCGACCGCAAGCACCGCCACATGGCCCGCACCGGCGGCCACGTCCAGCACGGGGACCACGACAAGGACGAGTGCGACGCGGACTGGGAGTTCCTGGAGCGCGTGTTCCACAAGCTGATGATCAACTTCACGTGGTGGGTGAACCGGAAGGACGCGCAGGGGCGGAACGTGTTCCAGGGCGGGTTCCTGGGGCTCGACAACATCGGCGTGTTCGACCGCAGCCACCCGCTGCCGACCGGCGGGTTCATCAACCAGGCCGACGGCACCGCCTGGATGGCGATGTACGCGCTGAACCTGATGCGCATCGCGCTGGAACTGGCGACCCGCAACCCGGTGTACGAGGACATCGCGATCAAGTTCTTCGAGCACTTCCTGGGCATCGCCAAGGCCATGACCGACATGGCCGGGAAGGGCGTCGGGCTGTGGGACGAGGAGGACGGGTTCTATTACGACGAGTTGACGCTCCCCGGGGGCCACGTCGAGCGGCTCAAGGTGCGCTCGATGGTGGGGCTCATCCCGCTGTTCGCGGTGGAGGTGCTCGAACCGGAGCTGCTGGCGAAGATGCCGGCGTTCGCGACCCGGTTGCGGTGGGTGCTGGAGAACCGGGCCGACCTCGCGGGGCTGGTGTCGCGGTGGTTCGAGCCCGGGCGCGGCGAGCGGCGGCTGCTCTCACTGATGCGGGGCAGCCGCATCAAGAAGTGCCTGGCCCGGGTCCTGGACGAGAACGAGTTCCTCAGCCCGTTCGGGGTGCGGGGCCTCTCGCGCGCCCACCGCGACCGCCCGTACACGCTGAACGTGGGCGGGCACACGGTGTCGGTGGGGTACGTGCCAGGCGACTCGGACACCGGCATGTTCGGCGGGAACTCGAACTGGCGCGGCCCGGTGTGGTTCCCGGTGAACTTCCTCATCATCGAGAGCCTGCAGAAGTTCCACCACTACTACGGCAACGACTTCACGATCGAGTTCCCGGTGGGCAGCGGGAACCGCGTCACGGTCCAGGAGGCGAGCGTCGAGATCACGCGGCGGCTGACGCGCCTGTTCCTGCGCGACGCGAACGGGCACCGGCCGTGCTTCGGGAAGTACACCAAGATGCAGGACGACCCGCACTTCCGGGACCACCTCCTGTTCCACGAGTTCTTCCACGGGGACCACGGCGCCGGGCTGGGCGCGAACCACCAGACCGGCTGGACCGCGCTGGTCGCGAAGCTGCTGGTGCCCCGGCGCGGGGAGAAGCTCTACGACGAATTGCTGGCCGCGGAGCCGGCGCCGATCCAGGGCCAGCCGGCGGGGGTATCGGTCGGTAAATCGGCGCACACCGGGCAATAACCCCTGGGACCGCGGGCGTCCCGCCCGCTGCGTTACCAGCCGTGTCGCTGGGCGCAGATTCGTTTCGCAACCTCGTCGGTGTTCCGGCGGGCGGGACGCCCACGCTCCCAGGAACCAAGGGCGACCTCGGCTTCTCCTGGGACCGCGGGCGTCCCGCCCGCTGCGTTACCCGTCGTGTTGCATGGCGAAGATTCGTTTCGCAACCTCGTCGGTGTTCCGGCGGGCGGGACGCCCACGCTCCCAGGAACCA
>DASWYH010000941.1:0-1850 GCA_036405095.1 Gemmata sp.
GCGACGGTCGCGAACCCGCTCGCGGGCACGGCGTACAAGTTGCTCATGGGTCACGCAAGCGACGGCCCGCTGTTCGTCCAGGGGCCGAACCGGGCGCTGGACCC
Source organism: Gemmata sp. (assembly GCA_036405095.1). GTDB lineage: Bacteria > Planctomycetota > Planctomycetia > Gemmatales > Gemmataceae > Gemmata. The sequence goes on from DASWYH010000941.1 coordinate 105, forward strand.
GAAGACGTTCAAGGAACTGGATCTGGGCGAGGCCGCGAAGGGCGGGCGCGGGCTGGGCGGCATCTGGAACAATGGCCGCAACTCGGTGCAGATGAACATCTCGGCCGACGGCCGGGTGCTCGCGTGGCACAACCAGGGCAGCAGCCCGTCGGGCCTCTCGACGGTGGTGCTCGGGCCGGGCGGCTCGAAGGCGCACTACGAGCACGACACGGTCGGCGCGCTCCGCCCCGGGCCGGACGGCACCCTGTTCACCGCGGCCGGGCTGTTCACACCGGAACTGAAGCCGATCGGCGAGAAGACCATGTACCAGTACTGGCACCACGCGCCGGTGCCGGCGGCGCACGGCAAGATGTACCTGTCCGTCGCTCCCGACGACACCTTCGGCACCGGGCGCGCCGCGCCGAAGGTGTCGCTGAAAATGGCGGGCGAGAACAAGCCGCTTGTGGACCTGAGCGGGTGGGCCGGGTTGGACGTTCCGAAGGACCACAACCAGACGATGGCGACGGGGCTGCAACTGCACGACCGCGTGTTCCTCGTGCCCGATGCAAAGGCCGCCGCGGTGCTGCACGCGACCGGGAACAAGGTCACCATTCACGCCCTCGACCTGGAAGCGCTGCTGACCAAGGCCGGGGTCGATTACCTGTTCGTGGTGAGCCGGCCCCCGGCCGCGGTGCGTGGTGAGGTGTTCGGCTACAAGCCCGAGGTGAAATCGAAAAAGGGGGGCGTGAAGGTCAAACTCGACGCCGGCCCGGACGGGATGAAAGTGGCCGCCGACGGGACCGTCACCTGGGACGTGCCCAAGGACTTCGACGAGGCGACCGTGTCCGTCATCCTGACCGTCTCCGACAGTTCGGGGCAAGAGACGTTCCACTCGTTCACGCTGCCGGTGGCCCCGCATCCGTAAGCGTTCCAGGGCCGGCGCCCCAGAGCGGGGCGCCGGCGGATCGCGCCACCCCAGCCGCCGCGAGGAGAGAAATCTGAGTGGGCCGAGCCGCCTTCATTTCTTGAGCGGACGGCCTTACGCGGTTGCCAGCCCCCGAACCGAGCGGATAAGCTGATAGCCTCTCGCATCCCGAACCCCTTGGATCGCACCATGACTCGCTGCCACGCGCTCGCCGCGATCTTCGTGATCGCGCTGGCCCCACTCGTTACTGCTCAAGAGCGGGTGACCGGGGCCAACTACCCGCTCGCCCAGAAGTTCAACAAAGAGTTCGTCGCACAGCACGTGCGCGAAGCGTCCGTGTCACCGCAGTGGATCGGGAAAACGGACACCTTCTGGTACGCGGCCCGCACCACCTCCGGCACCCGGTACTGGAAGGTGGACCCGGCGAAGAAAGAGAAGCTCCCGCTGTTCGACCACGCGCTGCTGGCCGCGGCGCTCTCGGAGGCGGCCAAAAAGCCGCTCGACGCCGACACCTTCCACATCGACCGCGTGGTGGTCGCCGAGAACCTGAAGACGCTCACCTTCGTGTTCGGCACGGGCCGCTACGAGTACGACCTCACCACGAACAAGCTGAAGACGCTGGGCCAGGCGCCCCAGGGGAGCGGCCCGCTCACCGCCGAAGCCATCGAGCGCATGCGCGGGCAGCTCGGGGACGAGCGCGTCGACGAGATGCTGCGCCGGCTCCGCGAGGGCGAGACCGAGAAGAAAGACGACACGGGCGGGACCGGCGGCGGGCGCGAGGCCCCGAAGGGCGCTCCGGGCGCGTCGTACAAGAACACCTCGCCCGACAAGAAGAAATACGT
>DASWYH010000942.1:0-9198 GCA_036405095.1 Gemmata sp.
GCTGCGAGGTTGTGTTCACCCCGGGGGCTTGAATTCGCGAATGACCCGGCGGAATCACTCCCCCCACGCACCCGTCGTTCCCCAAACCCAATAGACCGTTCCGCCAGGCCCGCATCCCGCCCCCGCACCGACCACACCCAACGTGAGAACGGGCGCCCCATTCTCGGTCCGTTTAAGGGGGCGGCTTGGGACTTGGTTTTGTCGCACGGGCACTCCTGCCCGCGCAGCAGAAACAGACTCAGCCCGCCGGACCGTGCATCCACCAGCCGGAACCGTGACGCAACAGCCAGAAGGGTGGGCGACGTACCCGTGGGGTGACTTCACCGCGTGCCGGCGTGTCCGTAAGGTACTTCACAACACCCTCACGGCGCGCACACATGCTGGATTACCTCATCCGCAACGGCCGGGTCGTGGACGGCTCCGGGTTGCCGTGGTTCACGGCCGATGTCGGCATCACTGGTGACCGCATTACCGCGGTGGGCCGGCTCGGAAACGCGAGCGCGAAACACACCCTCGACGCGAAAGGGAAGGTGGTGTGCCCGGGGTTCGTGGACGCCCACGTCCACGGCGACTTGCCCCTTCTCGCCGATCCCCTCCACGAGCAGGGCGTCCGGCAGGGCGTCACGACGCACGTCATCGGTCAGGACGGGGTCGCGTTCGCGCCCGCGTCGCCGGACACGATGGCGTACATGCGGCGCTACACCGCCGGGTTCAACGGGAACTTCCCGACACCCGGGCGCGACTGGCGCTCCGTCCTCAAGTTCCTCGCTCAGTTCAATGAGCAGAGTTCCATCAACGCCTGCACCCTGATCCCCAACGGCAACGTGCGGATGGAGGTGATGGGGCTCGACCCGCGGCGCCCGCACCCGGCCGAACTGGCGAAGATGCAGGCCATCGTCCGCGAGGGCATGGAACAGGGCGCGGTCGGGCTCTCCAGCGGGTTGGACTACGTGCCGAGCATCTACGCGGACGAAGACGAACTCACGGCGCTGTGCGAGGCGATCGCGCCCTACGGGGGCGTGTACGTGACGCACATGCGCGGGTACAACCCCGCGAAGGCGCCGACCGCACTCCAGGAAGTGTTCAACATCGGGAAGCGGGCCGGCTGCGCGGTTCACGTCTCGCACTTCAACTGCCTCGCGGACCAAACGGTTCCGCTGCTCGATGCGGCCCGGGCCAACGGCGTGGATGTCACGTTCGATTTGTACTGCTACCTCTACGGCAGCACGATCGTTGCGATGCTCACGCTGCCCCCGGAGACGCTCGAAGGCGGGGTCGAAGCCGCCGTCGAGCGACTCAAACAGCCCGTAGTACGAAAAAAACTCGAAGCCGCGTTCGCGAATCCCCGGTTCCCGATCGAAACCATTTGCCTCGCGAGCCTGTCCAGCGACCAGTACCGCCACCTGGAGGGAAAAACGCTCCCCGAAGCGGCTCGCACCTGCGGCCAGTCGGTTCTGGATTTCACCTGCGACCTGCTCATCGCGACCGATCTCGCAGCGGGGTGCGTCATCCGGCACTTCGCCGAGCGCCAGGAGGGGGACATCCTGAAACTGATGAGGCACCCGCTGATGATGGCCGGGAGCGACGGCATCTACGTGGGCGGGAAACCGCACCCGCGGGGCACCGGGTGCTTCGCCCGCTACCTCGGGCACCACGTGCGCAACGGCGACTGGACATTAGAAGAGGCGGTGATGAAGTGCTCGCACCACGCCGCCCGGCGGTTCGGCTTGAAGGACCGGGGGCTGATCCGCGAAGGGCTCGCGGCCGATGTTGTGGTGTTCGACCCCGACCGGATCGCGGACCGCTCGACCTACGCGGACGGTCGGGCGCTCGCGGTGGGCGTGGAGCACGTGTTCGTGAACGGGGTGCCGGTGCTGCTCGGCGGCGCGCGCACCCCGGCGCGCCCGGGCCGAGGGTTGAAAAGGCAGTGACGCCCCGCCGGGGCGACAGCGGAACCGGAGTTCGATAGCGATTGAACACGCTTTGGAGTTCTGATGAAGCACTTGTTGGGGCTGGAAGGGATGTCGGCCGCGGGTTTGACGCGCATCCTCGACGCGGCCGAAGAGTTCGTCGGGGTCGGATCGGGCGATCGGCCCAAGCGCGACGACCTGAAGGGCAAGGTGGTCGTGAACCTCTTTTATGAGCCGTCCACGCGCACGCGGGTCAGCTTCGGTTTGGCGGCCCGGCGGCTCGGGGCGGACGTGCTCGACTTTTCGCCGAGCGGGTCGAGCACGTCCAAGGGCGAGTCGTTCATCGACACCGCGAAGAACATTGAGGCCATGGGCATCGACATGGTCGTGGTTCGGCACTCCTCGCCCGGGGCGCCCCATGTGCTGGCGAAGCACCTGATGCCGCACGTCCGCGTGGTGAACGCCGGCGACGGCGCGCACGAGCACCCCACGCAGGCGCTGCTCGACATCCTCACCATCCGGAAGAAGCTCGGCCGGGTTGCGGGTCTCACGGTGGGCCTCGTGGGCGACATCGCACACAGCCGCGTCGCGCGGAGCAACATTCACGCGCTCGTGACCCTCGGCGCGAAGGTGATCGTGTGCGGGCCGACCACGCTGGTGCCGTCGGAAGTTGCGGACTTCGGGGTGGAAATCGCGAACAAGCTCGACGACGTGATCCCGCGCTGTGATGTGCTCAATTTGCTCCGCGTTCAGTTCGAGCGGCAGCGGAGCGGGCTGTTCCCGTCGATCCGCGAGTACCGGTTGCTGTTCGGAGTGGACGGCGAGCGCATGAGGCACGCGAAACCGGGCGTACTGCTCCTGGCCCCGGGACCGATCAACCGCGGGGTGGAGATCACGCCCGAGGTGGCAGACGGCCCGAACTCCGCGATCCTCGACCAGGTGGCCAACGGCCTCGCGGTGCGGATGGCCGTACTCAGCGAGTTGGGCAAGTCCGCGTGACCCGAACGGCCGCGGTCGGCTCCTGGTGTTGGGTAGCGCTCTCGGCTACCCTTCCTGTTGCGATCAATCTTAGCCGCTTCAAGTGGTCAGCGGGATTCGCACCAACAACCGCCAAGCCGGAAACCGCAAAAGCCACAATGCCTTTTCAGGAAACACTTTCGAGGGGCCCCGCTCGTTACTTCACGACCCTCTTCAAGGGCTCCGAACCAAGCCGTTTTGGGCAAACTGCGGAATTCTGACGAGAAACAAAAAAGTGCTGGCGGATTACTTGGAAGAACACGACGACCCGCGCCGGGGCGGGCTGCTGCGAACCGCACGCGCACCCGGAACGCACACGGTGGCAGCGGCGCGCAGTGGCATTACTCAACGCGGGCGTGCGCCCGTGTGGGCCGCAACGCGCGCTGACGCTACCCGGTAACGTCCCCCTGATCGGGTCGTTTATCGCGCCTGGATCGTTCCTGATGGGCGGAAGCGTCGGAAGCAACGAGCCCCCGGTCCATCGGGTGGACCTCACGAACGGCTCCTTCATGGGTATTGACCCGGTCACCCAGGGCAGTGGCAGGCCGTGATGGGAACGACCCCGAGCCACTTCAAAGGCCCGGACCACCCGGTAGAGCGTGTTTCGTTGAACGATTGCCAGAGGTTCCGCACGAAACTGACCACGGGTCAGAAGGGCCGCGTAACCGTGTGGTTGCCCACCGAGATCGAGTGGGAGCGAGCGTGTCGGACGGGCGCCACCACCGAGTACCACTTCGGCGACGTACCGAGCACCAAATTCGCGAACTACAACGGGGTCTATTCCTGGCGCGGCTCGCCGAAGGGGCGGTCACGGGAGCGAACCACCCCCGTGGGCACGTTTCCGCCGAACCTGTGGGGGTTACACGACACCCGCGGGAATGTCCGGGAGTGGTGCGCGTGCGTGTACCGCGCGTATCCGGCGCGAGTGCCGGACGGAGAAACCGAAGGGGCGCCCTGTAACTTGCACGTTCAGCGCGGCGGCTCCTGGTTCGACTTCCCGGTCGAGTGCCGCACCGCTTTTCGCGATGGGAACGCACCCGCAGCCCGCGACAACCTTTGTGGCTTTCGGGTGTGTTTCCGCTTGGCGTGATCGCGAACCCGCAACCGGTGCCACTTCTTAACGAGCCGCAGGCGCTTGTTCACGCCCGGGAGTGTGCCCCGCTCGCGGAGCGGGTCACACACCCCGCAACCGACTCGCGGTGCTTATCGCTCGACGTGCTCACGAGCCGCACCGGCGCGGACGATCGCGTTGAACACCAGCTTGAACGTGGCGTGCGGTTGGGCCCGGTACAGCACCTGCGGCCCGTACAACACGACCCGTCCTTTTCCTAACGCGGCGTCGATCACCGCCGTTCCGCCATCAAGGCACTCCTGACCGAACGCCCACCCGCTCCGGAGGGGCGCCTTCCCGGAAAACCATACGACCTTGTCGGCCCCGGCCGGGAGCCGGAACGTCGGGCTGTTCGCGAACATCAGGTCCACTTCGCTCGACAGCCCCCACGCGAGCGGGTGATCGGGGTTCACCTGCGCGCGCAGCACCGACGGCGGAACGTAGAACTTGTCGCGGGCCAGCGGCTTGTCCTTCCCGTCCGGCCCCTTCTCGGCGAGGTGGTTTTCGACCTTCAGCCCGAGCTGGTTCGCGAGGGCCGTTGAGGTGCCGATGGTGAGGAGCGTTCCGCCGGCTTCCACGAACTTCTTCAGTTCGGGCACCGTTTTGGCGGCCGTGATGCTGCCCCGCCGGCCGCGGTACTCCGCGGGCAACCCGAGTTCGTCCACCACGTTTGGCCCCGCCGGGTCGCCCCCGCCCGCTCCGCGCCCGCCCCCGGCGAGCCCGTCCACGATGACAATCACGTCGAACGTGTCGCGCAACTTGCCCTTGTCGAGGTCCGGCGGGTACACCACGGTGAACGGGAACTCGAACTGCTCGAACAGCCACCGGGTCCAGCCCGACGGCATCGAGCCGCCGTACCGGTCCACGAGCCCGACCCGTACCGGTTTCAGGGGCGCCCCTTTCTCGGGCGCCTCTGTGCTCCCGGTGAACGCGGTGCCGAGTCGCTCGGCGATCGCCTCAAGGCGCGGCACGGTGCCCGCTTTGTGCGCGACAAAGAACGTGCCGGCCGGGTACCTCGTGCCCGCGGCGGTGAACGGTTCCGGGAGCCGGTGGACCTCTTCGCCGGCGGCCAACAGTTGGTTGACGGCGCGGAACGCGTCGTTGGTGCGCGCGTCCAAAAAGAACCCAGCGGCCCCTTTCGCGCCGAGCACCTTCGCGGGCGGCGGGGGCACCTCGTCTTTCAGTTCCTCGAACGTCCCGGTAAGGCCCTCGAGCACGCGGTCGAACTGGACCCCCATTTGGAACGCGAGCGTGTACCCGGCGGCGTCGTAGGGCGGGGTGGGCGGCGCGCCCGGGTACGCGAAGTCGTCCGGGTGGTCCTGCGGCTCGAACATGTCGAGGACGTGCGCGCGGAACGCCTGGTTCGTTTTCACGACGAACGACCCGCCGGGGTACTTCTTCGCGCCGACCGCGAACGCCTCGTTGGAGCGGTGCACTTTCGCGCCCGTTCCGAGGAGCGCGTTCACGAACTTCGTGGCCGTGAGAAAATCGGGCTGGTCGCTCGGGACGATGTACGCGCGGGCGTCGCGCTTCGCGGGATCGCGGAAGGACTTCTGGAAGCCGTCGGCACCGCGGCTGCCCTTCGCCGCGGCGACCATTTTGGGCGTCACGGTCCAACTGTCCTTGTTCCCGCGGGCGATGGCGTTCCGGCCCATCAGCCAGATGTTGTAAAGCAACTGCTCCCGGTGCCGGGAGGCGTAGTCGAGGACCGCCTTGTTCGCGGTGACGGAGTACTCGACCGACTGCCGGAGGTGCCACTCCTGCGGCGCCACGGGCGCGAGCAGATCGGCCCTCGGGAGCTGCATCGCCGGGGTGAACGGGATGCGGGTCGGGGTGGGGCTCCCGATCGTTTCCGTGAGCAGCCCGATCATGTTGTGGAAGTACGCGGTGGTGCGCAGCCCGCCGTTGAACCACGTCGAGTACCGCGCGCCGCTCCGGGTGGTGGCGCCGGGCTTGTCTTCCACCAAAAAGCGCTGCATCATCGCGGCGCCGACGGCGTCGATCCCGCTGACCACGAGCGGATCGAAGTTGTAGTTGAACGGGTCGCGGAACGGGGGGCAGAAGAGCACCGTGCCGGGCGGCCCGGTCTGGTGGTGGTTGTACACCACTTGCGGGAGCCACTCGCGGTACATGACCCGGTTCATGTTCCGCGTTTCCGCCTGCGTGTTGGCGTAGAAGTCGCGGTTGTTGTCGTGCCCGATGTACTTCTGGTACAGCCGCGGGAGCCCCGCGAGCGTCCGCTTCTTGGGGTCCTTTTCGCGCATGTACCAGTCGGCGACGAGGTCGTGCCCGTCCGGGTTCGCGTGGACGAACAGGATCACCACGTCGTCCAAAATGCGGAGCGTTTCGGGGTCGCTCGCGCTCACGAACTGGTAGACGGTTTCCGCGAGCGCCTGCGCGCAGAGCGTTTCGCTCGCGTGGAGCCCGCCGTCGATCCACACCACCGCTTTGCCTTCCGCCGCGAGCTTTTTGGCGAGGTCGGGGCCGATGCCGTCGGCGTCGGCGAGCATCTTCGCGATGGCCCGGTAGCGCGCGAGCAGCTTGTGATTGGCCGGCGCGGTCACCACCGCCATCAGTTGCGGGCGCTTCTCCGCGGTCGTGCCGATCTCAACCACTTTGATGCGGTCGGACTCTTTTTCGAGCTTGGCGAGGTACGCCGCGTACTGCTCGTAGTTGGCGAGGCGGTAGTCGGCGCCGAGGTCGAATCCGAAGTGCGCTTTGGGGCGGGTGACGTTCGGCGCCTGGGGCGGGTCCGCGGAACTTAGCGGCTCGCGTGGGTACAACAGCGCGAGCCCGACCGCGAGTGCGGTCAGCGCGAACAGCCGGCGGGGCATGAAGCGGTCTCCGGGGGTGTCGTTCAACCGACGGGCGTGGGGTAGCAGCATACCCGACGCCCGCGCCCCGCGCCACGACCATTCTGCCCGACTCCTGCCTGATTCACTGACCGGCGCCCGCCGCGCCACGCGCGAACCGTGGTTACCGCCCCGTTACAGCGGTGCCCGAAGCTCCCTCGTCTGGAACGTGCGAGCCTTTTGAGGAGGCTCGCACGACCACGCGAATTCCGCGCAGAACCGGCGGCGCGGGCCGGAATCGTCTCCTACATTCGGAGTGGTGCCCTGTGGCCCGACCGACCGAATCCGTTCCCGGCGACACGACGCCGCCGGGTGTAAAACCGACAGGAACCCGCGGCCCGGACCGCTTCCGCCGGCGCGGGACGCTACTTATGTCCACCCCCGCCGCCCGGGTACTCGCCGACCGCGACGCCTACCTCGAAGCGGTGCGTGCGGCCAACATCCTCGGCCCCCATGAGCTAGAGCGGGCCGCGGCGGTCGCCACGGGCTGCTCGGCCGCGGACGCGGCTTCCGCGCTGGTCGCCGCCGGGGTGCTCACGCGGTTCCAGGCCGAGCGGCTCCTCGCGGGCCGCACCGACGGCTTCGCGCTCGGCCCCTACATCATCCTCGAACAGATCGGCCGCGGGTCGATGAGCCGCGTGTACAAGGCGCGGCACCGGACCATGAACCGGGCGGTCGCAATCAAGGTGCTGTCCGCGGAACTGACCCGCACCGCCGAGGCGCGCCAGCTCTTTCAACGGGAGGTGCGGGCCGCCGGGAAGCTCTCCCACCCGAACATCGTTACCGCCTTCGACGCGAACGAACTGCACGACCGGTTCTATCTGGTGCTGGAGTTCGTGGACGGCCCGAGCCTGCACGCGCTCGTGCAGCAGCGCGGCCCGGTGCCCGTCGGTGAGGCGTGCGAGTTCGTGCGGCAGATCGCGCACGGGTTGCACCACGCGCACGCGCACGGGCTGGCGCACCGCGCCCTGAAGCCCGGGAACGTGCTGGTCGCGCGGCCCACCCCTACCGCGCCGCCGGCGGTGAAGATCACCGACTTCGGGCTCCCGCGCGTGGTGCCCGGGCCGCCGGACTACCTCGCGCCGGAAGCCGTTCGCCACCCCGAAGCGGCCGACGCCCGCGCCGACCTGTACTCGCTCGGGTGCGCCTTCTACTTCCTGCTGACGGGGCACCCGCCGTTCGAGGGCGCGGCGGACGAGGTCGCCCGCGCCCACGCGGCCCGGGAGGTGCCCGAGGTGAACCGCGTGCGCCCCGACGTGGCGCCGGCCATTGCGGCGATCGTTCACCGGCTGTTGGCGAAGCGCCCGGCGGGGCGGTTCGGGTCCGCGGCAGAGTTGCTCGCGCACCTGGACGCCGCGTGCGTGCCGGTGGCGATCCCGGTGGACTGTGTCAGCTTCGACCTGCCGGCCGGCGGCCCTTACGACAGCGGTTACTTGACCGGGCGGTACGCGCTCCCGCACGGGTCCGGGGCACACCCGCGGCCCGGGTCGGGGGCGTTCGCGGTGCCGCCGGCGGAGCCCGGCCCGTCGCCGTGGGCACAGATCACCGAAGCGACCGCGAGCGACACGGCGCCCATCGAACCGGACGACCGCACGCCCGCGCTTCCGCCGCACCGGGTGCTGCGGCGGAAGCGCCGCAGGGCCGCGGCCCCGCGGTGGATGTCCGCGGTGCTGCTCGTGTCCGCGGTGCTGCTCGCGCTCATCGGGATCAGTGCGGCGGTGAAGGTTCTGCGGTAGGCCCTTCGATCGGCTTGGTGGCGTCGAGCAGGCACCCGCACGCGGTGGCCGCCGCGAACGCCCCCGCACAGCACAGGAACGCGGCGTTCCACCCGGCCATCTGGCGGATCGAGATGAGGACGATCGGCGACACCGCGGCGCCGAGGTTCCCCAACATGTTGCCCCAGCCCAGCGCGGCGCCCACGTTCTTCCCGCCCACGTCCTGGGCGAACGCCCACAGCGCCGGGTTGTGCATGTCCACCAGGAACGCCATCACCCCGAGCGCGACCACCACGGTCCACGCGTCCGGCAGCTGGGGGACCAGCAGGAACGCGACCGCGCACCCGCTGAGCGCGAGGGCGATCGGGACCGAGCGCCCGTACCGCGGGCCGAGCCAGGCGCGCATGAAGTCGGTGAACACGCCGCCGAAGACCATCCCCGAGCACCCGATCGTGAGAGCCGTCGTTTGCATCCGCCCCACCTCTTCCAGGGGCGTGTTGAACGTGTCCTTGAGGTAGGTCGGGAGCAGCGTGATGATGAACGCCCAGCCCATGTTCACGCCGAACTGGAGCGCCCCGGACAGCCACATGTTC
>DASWYH010000943.1:0-1709 GCA_036405095.1 Gemmata sp.
ATGAGAGCCAAGGCGCTCACGCTGATTGGTGCGCTCGCGGTCGGTCAGGGGCTGACCGCTCAACCGGTGCCGGTTCCGTTGCAGGGGCCAACGGGTGGGGTCGCCGGGGTCGGGGTTGCTCCTCCCGGCGGACCGCTCGGGTCGCCGCGAACGATGCCGGGGCCAGGGCTGCTCCAACCTGGAATGGGGGCGCCGGTTCCGGCGCCGCTCGTGGCGGCCAAGTTCCTCGTGCCGAAGGACGTGCGGGTCACCGCGTTCCCGGGCACGTCGCAGAGCCACATCTACGCCGCGCCCGCGGTGATGGGGCTGCGCCCGGGCTACTCGTACCGGTTCGAGCTGTCGAACCTGCCGTACCACCCGGACCAGACGCTGTACCCGGAAGTTGAAGTTCGTGCCACACTCGTGCCGCGGCCCGGCATGAAGTACATGGACTACCCGCTGCCGCTCGTGTTCTCGCAAGCCGACATCGAGAAGGCGCTCAAGGGCGCGGTGGTCACGAAGGTCATCTACCTGGAAGATCCCGAAAAGGCGCTCCCCACGGAGGTCGGCCCGAACGCGCCGGTCGAGATGCCGGACGCGACCGACGAGGCGGCAATCAAGGCCGCGCTGGAGAATGGGCGGCTCATGGCGATCGTCCGCATGGGCAACCGGAAGCCCACCGCGGAGCAGCTCAAGCCGTTCGCGGTCGAGGGCACGATCCTCCTCCCGGGTGAGAAGTACCTGCGCACGCCGGTGGCGCCGCCGGCGTTCCCGTACTTCGCGCACCCGATGTACGACCCGCTCCTCGGGCCGAAGGGGCCAAAGGAAGAGTGCTTCGTCGATGGCGGCGACAAGGGTGACCCGCTCGGGATCGGCCCGGCGGGCCGGATCGGCGGCCTCAACCCGACCGACGTGGGCGTGGAGTACACCATCGGCGGGCGCCGGAAGGTCACGACCTCGAACGTGGTGTGCATCTGCTCGCCGCGGTTCATGATCCGGCGCTCGGAGGTCCACCCGGGCGGGTTCGACCACCAGCAGCGCCCGGCCGCGAGCGTCGGCGCGCTCGGGACCGGGGTGTTCAAGGACCGGCGGCAGCCGATGCTCGAAATCGCGCTCACCAAGCCCGTGGGGGTCGAGGGCCGGGTGCGCGCGTCGGCGTTCGTGGGCAAGGTGGGCACCGCGTTCTTCATCGGGACCAGCCGCCCGGCGGTGTACGCCCAGGTGGCCGGCGTGAAGGTGACCGGCGTGGTCGTCGAGCCGGAGCAACTGACCGCGTTCCCGTTCCTGTGCCCGCTCACGGTGACGAAGAGCGTGGACCCGCCGGGACCGAAGGAGCCGGGCGAAATCGTGACCGTCACCATCAAGTACGCCAACACCGGCGCCAAGGCGGTTGACGACGTGGTCATCAACGACAGCCTGAGCGGGCGGTTGGAGTACGTCGCGGGTTCGGCGCAGTCGGACCGCCCGGCGAACTTCGCGTCGTCGGAAAACGAGGTGGGTTCGGTGGTGGTGCGTTGGGAGCTGCCGGGCACTCTGCTCCCGGGTCAGAGTGGCACGGTGAAGTTCCGCGCCAAGGTGCGCTGAGCCCGAAGACTTCGGGGAGTCGCAACCGGATGTGCGATTCCCACGGTGACACGTTCCACCCAGTCGTGCGTCTCATCACGGTGCCGACACGGAGCCGGAGACGGCCAGATGCGTTGCAGTGGCACCGTTTTCACCCCGAAGGGGTG
>DASWYH010000944.1:0-2004 GCA_036405095.1 Gemmata sp.
GAACTCGTTCTCGCACGGAACCAGCTCGTTCAGTCCCCCGGGCCGCAGGAGGATAAGGGGTTTCCCGGCACCGTCCAGCGGTTAAGTCAGCTCACGACGGAGCTGCAAGTCGGGGTGATGAAGACCCGGATGCAGCCGATCGCAAACGTGTGGGCCAAGTTCCCGCGGATCGTGCGCGACCTCGCGAGCGCGTGCGGCAAGCAGGTCCGGCTCGACATGGACGGCACCGACACCGAACTCGACCGCACTATCGTCGAGGCGATCCGCGACCCGCTCACGCACCTCGTGCGGAACGCCGTGGGTCACGGGATCGAGCCGCCCGCGGTGCGCGTCGCGCACGGGAAGCCCGCCGAAGGCCGGTTGCGCCTGCGCGCGTTCCACGAGAGCGGCAAGGTGGTCATTGAGGTCACCGACGACGGCGCCGGGATCGACCCGGCCCGGGTGCGCGAGCGGGCTCTCGCTTCCGGCGCGGTGACGCCGGAAGAAGCCGCGCACATGAGCGCCGGCGAACTCATCGACCTCATCTTCCGCCCCGGGTTCACCACCGCGCACGAGGTGACCCACGTTTCCGGCCGCGGCGTGGGCATGGACGTGGTCCGCACGAACGTGGAGCGGATCGGCGGGGCGATCGAGGTCGGGAGCCGGTTGGGGCACGGCGCCACCATGACGATGCGGCTCCCGCTCACGCTGGCGATCATCCCGGCACTGATCGTCGGTGCCGCCGGGGACCGGTACGCGATCCCGCAGGTGAACCTGCTCGAGTTGGTCAGGCTCGAAGCAGACCAGCTCCCCAGGAGCATTGAGGCGCTGCACGGGGCGCCCGTGTTTCGGCGCCGCGGGCACCTGCTCCCACTCGTGTACCTGGGCGCGGCCCTGCGGCTTGCACGGCCCCGCGGCACCGGCGACGGGCTCACCATCGTGGTGCTCCATGCCAACGAACACCAGTTCGGGCTCGTGGTCGATCAGATCCACGACACCGAGGAGATCGTGGTCAAGTCGCTGCAACCCCAGGTCCGCGGGACCAGCGCGTTTGCCGGTGCGACGATCCTGGGCGACGGGCGGGTGGCGCTGATCCTCGACGTGGTCGGCCTGGCGCAGCGGGCGAACGTGATCCGCGGCCCCCGCGAGCGCGCCCGGGCCGAGCTCTCGGCCCCAGAGCCCCCCCCAGTCGAGCGCCACACCGTTCTGTTGTTCGACGCCCCGGACGGCGGGCGCATGGCGGTTCCGGTGGCGCGCGTGGCGCGCATCGAAGAGGTTCCGATCGGGGCCGTCGAACCCGTTGGCGGGCGCGACATGGTGCAGTGCCGTGGCGCGATCCTGCCCCTGGTCCACCTCGCCCCGCGGCCCCCGGCGCCGGTGGGCGCGGTGCTCCAGGTGGTCGTGTTCGAGGGCGCCGCCGAGCGCCTCGGGCTGGTGGTGGGGCGCGTCATCGATATCGTGGAAGAGGAGCTGCCGGCGCGCTCGGCGGCGACCCGCACCGGGGTGCTGTTCAACGCGGTGGTGCTGGGCCGGATCACCGAGTTCCTCGATGTGGACGCGCTCCTCGGGCGCGGCGCGGTGTCCGGATTCGTTACCGTGCCTCCCGGCGCCTTCGGTTAATCTGGCGCATGTGGCGCCGCCCCGGGTGTGAATGGTGCCGGCCCCGCCGGTACAGGAGCGAAGAACCGTGGCCGACGAGTGCCAGTTCTGCACCTTCTCCCTTGCCGGCTACTTCTTCGGCGTCGAGGTGCTGAAGGTCCGCGAGGTGACCCGCGCCCAGCCGATGACGCGGGTGCCGCTCGCGCACCCGGTCGTACGGGGGCTCATCAACCTGCGCGGCCAGATCGTCACCGCGCTCGACCTGCGGCGCCGGCTCGAACTGCCCGAGCGCCCCGCCGACCAGGAGCCGGTGAACGTGGTGCTCAGCACCGACGACGGCGCGGTGAGCCTGCTGGTGGACGAAATCGGGGACATTCTGACGCTGCCCGGCGATGCCTTCGAGCGCCCCCCCGAAACACTAACCGG
>DASWYH010000945.1:0-3468 GCA_036405095.1 Gemmata sp.
ACCCCGCTCCAGGGGCTGTTCAGTTGCTCGTCGGCGGGCGGGTGCGCGCCGTGCGGTGTGAACGGCCAGCAGTTCGCGCCGCATGGCCAACCGCAACCGGCGGCGCCGCTGATGCCGGCACCGATGAAGCCGCCGGGAACCGCCGGCGCGGTGCTGATGCCCATGCGCGGGACGATGGGCGCCCCGGCCCCGACCGCGTGGCAAAACGCGACGGTCGGCCAACCGCAAACGGACTTCGGCACCGCAAAGGGGACCACGAGCGCGAACTGGCAGCGGCCGGCCCAAGGACCGGTGGTGAACACCGGATACCGCACGCCGTCGAAGTGACCCTTCCTGGCGCGCGGCGACGATGTTCGCCCGGCGCCTCGGCTTCTATCTTGAACTCCCGGCGCCCAATGGGCGCCGGGAGTTGGGCATTTTCGCCGTGCCCGACCGCCTCATTTCGTGGAGCCGAACCTGATGCACGTTGGAACTGATTCGGGCGGTCCGAGCAAGGCGGCGCCCGGGGCCGGGTGGGCGCTGGCGCTGCTCATCGGCATCAACCTGTTCAACTACATCGACCGGCAGATCCTCTCGGCGACGCTCCCGAAGATCCAACTGGACGCCACCATCTTCCACCCGGACGACGAGTGGATACCGGCCAAGCTCGGCGCGCTGACCACCGCGTTCATGGTGGCGTACATGTGCCTGTCGCCGGTGTTCGGGCGGCTCGGGGACACGATGTCCCGGTGGGTGCTCATCGGCGGCGCGGTGATTTTCTGGAGCCTCGCGACCGGCGGCACCGGGCTCGCCGCCGGGTATCTGGTCCTGTTCCTCACGCGGTGCCTCGTGGGGGTGGGTGAAGCCGCCTACGGTCCGGTCGCGCCGGCCATGCTCTCGGACCTGTACCCGGTGGACCACCGCGGGCGGGTGATGGCGTGGTTCTATGTGGCGATCCCCGTCGGCAGCGCGCTGGGGTTCGTGATCGGCTCGCAGGTCGCCGAGACCTCGCTCGGCTGGCGCGGGGCGTTCTACCTGGCCCTGGTCCCCGGCCTGGTGCTCGGCGCGCTGTGCTTCGTGATGAAGGAGCCGGCGCGAACCGCCGCCCCCGGACCCGCGGCGCACGGGCCGAGTTACTGGGACGTGCTGAAGGAACTGCGGCTCAACAAGTCGTTCGTGCTGTGCTGTGCCGGGATGACCGCGTCCACGTTCGTCCTGGGCGGGGTCGCCTCGGTGATGCAACTGTACGTGTTCGACCGCGAGGCCCGGTTCACACTCGACGACGCGGCAATCGTTCGGATCGAAAAGCTGACCACGAGCGACGGGCGCCGGGTGGTGCCGGAACCCATAACGGAGAAGCTGAAAGCGGTTAGCGGTTCGCGGGTGATGACCCTTGCGGAGTTCAAGGCCCACCTCCGCGGCACGCTCACGGAAGACGAGCAGAAGTACAACTCGTGGGTGTACGACAGCTCCCCGGCGGACGGGTCGCTGACCAACGGCAAGATCGGCCTGTTCCTCGGTGCGACCGTCGTTGTCGGGGGACTGGTGGCGACGCTGTTGGGGGGAACCACCGGCGACTACTTCCGTAACCGGGGGGTGAAGGGCGCGTACTTCCGGGTGTCGGGTTGGGGGATGATTATTGCGTTCCCGTTCTTCTTCGCGATGCTGTACGCCCCGTTCCCGCTCGCGTGGGGGTTCCTGTTCGTCGCAGTGTTCGGGCTGTTCTTCAACACCGGACCGGCAAATACCATCGTGGCGAATGTGACCCGCTCGCCGATCCGGGCCACCGCGTTCGCAATTAACATTCTCGTGATCCACGCACTCGGCGACGCCATCTCGCCGCTGATCCTGGGTGTCGTTGCGAAGCTCAGCGACTGGCACACGGCGTTCGTCGGCGTGTCGTTCCTGATCCCGTTGAGCGGGGCGCTCTGGCTCTGGGGGGCGAGGCACCTCGACGAGGACACCGCGAAAGCCGAAGCCGCGGTCACCGCGCCGGAGCCACCCGCAGCACCTGCCACGTAACGAACCCCGCGTAAGCCGCGACCAGAAGCGCGCCCTCCCACCGCGGCACCTTCCCGTGCAGCAGCACGGGAAGGAGGAGCAGCGCGCACAGGCCCATCGCCGGCACTTCGTTCAGGATCGAGTGCTCTGTGAGCTGCAGCGGCTGAACCATTGCGACCGCACCGACCACCAACAACACGTTGAACAGCGCCGGACCGACGGCCAACCCGAGGGCCACATCGGGCCGCCGGCGCCGGGCCGCGAGGACCGCGGCGACCAGTGCCGGGAGCGCGGTTCCGAAAGCCGTGACGGTCATGCCCATCACGGGGACGCTCAGGCGCAGCGCGGACGTTGCGCGGATCAGCTCGCCGGCCGCGAGCCACGCCCCGCTGGCGACCCCACCGAGCCCCGCGAGCGCGAGGAGCCCCGCGAGCCACAGCGGCATCTGCTCCGGCACCCAGTCCGCGAACACGGCCCGACTTTCAACCGGTTCCTGTCGCGCCGCACGAACGAGCACCACCACCGCCCCGACGGAAGCGGCCAGCAGGACGCCCGCATCCACGCGGGTGATGGTTTTGTCGGCGGCGAGGAACCAAAACAGCAGGGTGGCCGCCAACAGCAACCAAATCGCGGTCCCAGCAAGGCGGACCGATGACACGATCGGCCGCACCAGCGCTGCGGCCCCGAGCACGAGCAACGTGCTCGCGACGTTCCCCCCGATCACGTTTCCGAGCGCCGCGGCACTGAGCCGGCGCGATTCCAACGGGGCCGCCACCCGCAGGACGAGCGCCAAATCGAGTGCCAGGCCCGCGACGCACGGTCCGAACCCGATCGCCACCAGCCCGACCGCGAACGCGCCGCGGCCGGTGGCGCGGTCGAGGCGCGCGGCCCCGATCACGAGCGCCCCGGTCCCGGCCACGAGCAGCGCGAGGCCCGCTACGAGCAAACCAACATGTTCCGACATGAACCAACTCCGGCGTCGATTGCGCTCCGCGCACGCAACTGCGTGCAGGTGAGATCGTCTTTCGGGGGACTCAGTTCCGCGACCGTGCCGTTACCGCGGTATTTGTGGCCGAATGAAACGCTCTGGGCGCGCAAAGGCTCACCGTCTTGTAACGGAGTGTAACGAATTCGGGTGACGTGACAAACTCCGCGCGGGATCGAAACGTCGGAATACAGAATCATCGGGCGCGGGTGCGTCGCGACCTTTCCCGCCCCATTTTGAGGGGCACCCTGACGTGAGGGCTCTCCATGTTGAAAGCGAAGTGGCTGCTGTGGGGCGTGCCGGTTGCGGGCGCGGTGGGTCTGGGCGTGGGCGTGGACCAGTGGGCGGGGGCCGCGGGCGAAGCGAAGCAGGACCTGAAGCCGGCGGTGGCGCTGCCGATCACCCGTGTGGTGCTGTTCAACAGCGGGGTCGGGTACTTTTCGCGCTCGGGCGAGGTGGAGGGCGACGCGCGGGTGGACCTGACGTTCCCGGAATCGGACATC
>DASWYH010000946.1:0-8999 GCA_036405095.1 Gemmata sp.
GGTTCGCCCGCGCCGCGTGTGGGCGGGCGAACCCGGAGCGTCAGCGGCGGGGCGCCTGAACCACCCAGACACAAACACGGAACGGCCCTGGCCCCCGGCCAGTCCGCCTTGATTCGCCCGGCGGGGCGCCTATAGTCCCCCACCTTCAACGGACCAACCCGGGCGGAAAGTGGGGCACCGCGTGGTTAGCGGGCGGGCAATAACGTGGGCCGGACTGGCAGTCGCGGTGGTGCTCCTGGGCAGCGCGCCTGCGGCCCGCGCGCAACCGCTGCCCACCGGGCGCCCCACCGCACGGTTCCCGGACGAGCCGTTCGGCGGGTTCTCGCTCCCCACCGACGATCTTATGGCGCCCGCGCTCCCGGTGCGCCCGCAGACCGCCTACCAGCCGGCCCGCGACCCGGGCGGCATCCCCTACGAACCGGACCTCACGCTGCCCAACGGGGCGGTCATCCCCACCCCGCAGTCGAAGCAGCTCAAGGTCCAGTGGACGCCCCGGTACGGGACCCCGCAGACGCAGGACGGGCTCGACCTGCCCGACGGCACCACCCGCATCCTGTTCACCGGCGGCGTGACCATCAGCGTTGCCAGCGTGGACGGCACCCAGCAGACCGAGTTCGCCACCGACGAGGCCGTGCTGTGGATCCGCGGCGGGCCGGGCGCGAAGTCCGCGGCCGGCGGGTTCGTCACCAGCGGTAACGGCAAGACCGAGGTGGAAGCGTACCTGTCCGGGAACGTCATCGTGCGCACCCTCCGCGGCACGAGCGCGCGGCCCATTACGCAGACCCTCCGGGCCGAGCAGGTGTACTACGACGCCTCGCTCAACCGCGCGATCGCGCTCCGGGCGGAACTGGAGATGGCCGTGTCCGGGATCCCGGACGCGTTCCACCTGCGGGGCGACGAGGTGCGCCGGCTCGACCTGGAGAACTGGGAGGCCCTCCGCGGATCGGTGAACGCCAGCAAGCTGCCCAGCGACCCGGGCCTGCGCCTGGACGCCCAGCGGTTCACCCTGAGCGAGCGGCGGGTGACCCGGCGCAACGTGTTCGGGATCCCGTTCCGGGACCTGCTGACCGGCGCCCCGGTGACGACCACGGAGCAGATCGTGACCGGCAAGAACGTGGTCACCCGGCTCGGGGGCGTGCCGGTCTTCTACCTGCCGCGAACGCGGTTCGACGCGAACGACCCGCTCGGCCCGGTCACCGGGCTGAGCTTCGGCCAGAACCGCATCTTCGGGTCGCAGTTCAATTCGAGCTTCGACCTGTACGAGCTGCTCGCCCTGCGCCCGCCCCAGGGGCACACGTGGCGGCTCAACCTGGACTACATGAGCAAGCGCGGGCCGGCCGGCGGCACCGACTACACGTACAAGATCCCGGCCGCGGAGCCGGGCGAGTACCCGATGGGCCAGGGGTTCATCCGGCTGTACGGCATCCAGGACGACGGGTTCGACCTGCTGGGCGGGTATCGCGGGCTGGAGCCGGACCCGCGGGGCACCCGGGGCCGCGCCCTGTGGCGGCACCAACAAGAGGTGCTCGAGGGGCTGTACTTCCAGGGCCAGCTCGCGTACACGAGCGACAAGAACTTCCTGGAGCAGTTCTACAAGCAGGAGTTCGACCGCGGGCCGAACCAGGAGACGTTCGGGTACCTGACCTGGCAGCGGCGGAACTACGGCGCGACCGCGCTGGTCGAGGACCGGTTCGCCCGCGACTGGATGACCGAGACCAACTGGCTGCCCCGGGTGGACGGGCACCTGCTCGGGCAGACGTTCCTCGACGACCTGTTCGTGTACAGCGCCCGGGCCAACGCCGGGTACGCCCAGCTCCGGCCGGCGGAGCAGTCCCCGTACCCGGTGCTCGCCACCGACCGGCGGGCGGACACCGGGCGGTTCGACGTGATCCAGGAGCTGAGCGTCCCGTTCGGGCTGGGGCCGGTCAAGCTGGCGCCCTACGGGCTGCTCGACCTCACCGAGTACACGAGCGACCTCAGCGGCAACGAGACCGGCCGCATCTACGGGGGCGGGGGGGCGCGGGCCAGCGTCCCGTTCTCGCGGCTCTACAGCGAGGCCACCAGCGAGCTGCTCAACGTCCGGGGGCTGTACCACAAGGCCGTGTTCGGGATGAACTACCGGTACGCCCGGTCCAACGAGCCGTACTCCCGGTTCCCGCAACTGGACCGGCTCAACGACGACGCGACCGACCAGGCGTACCGCAACATTCGGCCGTTCCAGTCGACGTTCGTTCCCGGGCCGAACGGCGTGAACCTCCAGACTTCGCCCGTTTTCGACCCGCAGCTCTACGCGATCCGGCGCCTGGTCGAGAACCGCGTGGACACGCGCGACGACATCAACGTGCTGCAAATGGACCTGCGCCAGCGGCTCCAGACCAAGCGCGGGTACCCGGGCATGGAGCACACGGTCGATTTCTTGACCCTGGACGTGTCCGGGTCGTACTTCCCGGACGCCAACCGGGACAACTTCGGGCACCCGTTCGCGTTCCTCGAATACGGCACCGTGTGGAACGTGGGGGACCGCACGGCGGTCGTGTCGAACGGGTGGTTCGAGCCGTACCAGGGGGGGAGCCGGTACTGGAACGCGGGCGTGTACCTGGACCGCACCGACCGCACCAACATTTACCTGGGCTACCGGCAGACGGACCCGCTCAACAGCAAAGCCGTGACCCTCTCGATGGGATACCAGTTGAGCGCCCGGTACTACGTGAACATCGGCGCCAGCTACGACTTCGGGCTCCAGCAGTCGCTGTCGAACTCGCTCACGATGACCCGCACCGGGAGCGACCTGACGACGACCATCGGGTTCACGTACAACCCGTTCGTGAACAACTTCGGGTTCACGTTCCTGGTCGTGCCGAACCTGGCCTCGGCCATGGGCGGCCGGTTCGCGGGCACCCCGGTCAGCAACAGCCAGCTGAGCAACAGGCGGTGACCGCGCGTTTCGCGTTCTGCGAGAACCCGGAGCCGCATCGGCGGCCTGCAACCCGGAGCCGACCCGAGGGGATCATGCCTACGGACCAGGAAGACGAACACGACGACCGGCCCGCGCCGAAGAAGCGGCGGCTGTGGCGGGACAAGTTCCGCGAAGCGTCCCGCGGCGTGAAGAAGGGCGTTCGCGGGCAGTCGAGCTTTTCGGTGCACTTCTTCTGCGCGGTGGTCGCGCTGACGGCGGCGGCGGTGCTGGAGTGTAACCGCTACGAGTGGTGCCTGGTGATCGGGTGCGTCGGGCTCGTCATCACGGCCGAACTGTTCAACAGTTCCATCGAGATGCTGTTCAAGGGACTCGATCCGGACGCCCGGGACCGTGTGTACTCGTGCCTGGACATTGCCGCCGGCGCCGTGCTGGTCGCGGGATTAACGTCTGCGGCCATCGGGCTCGTCATCTTCGGCCACAAGTTGCTTCTGATGTTCCACTTCATCGACTAGCTCGGCCCGCCCGCGGCCGATGAGGGGAACCGGTGGCCGGGGCGCAGGTCGAGGGGCGCCCGACTTATAACCCCGGCCCCCTCTCGCCGCACCTGCCTGACACCCGCGCCCGCGGGCGCCCACGTTCCCGAACGAGTTGCGACCGTACGGCGGCGCCGAACACTCGCTCGGCTGGCCGCAACATGCTCATCACCGGGTGCACTGAACTTGCGCAGGGGCGCCGGCGGTTCCCGTTCCTTACTTCACCAGCTCGACCGTGCTGATGTGCGCCTCCAGATCCGCCCGCCCGCCCAGGAGGACGGCCCGCACCGTCACGCGAAAGCGGTCGGGCGAAATGGCCACGATCTCGCCCTCGTGCGGCGCGAACGGGGCGAAACAGAACCGCACCCGCCGCCCCACGTCGAACGCGCGGGTCGCGAGCAGCCGCACCCAGTTCGGTTCGAGCGCGGCACCGAGTTGCGCCACCCGTTCGGTGTGCGGCCCCTCTTCGACCAATACGCGCAGGTACTCGGCGCGCGGGTCCCCGCGCTCGTCGAGCCAGTCGGCATACACGAGCAGCACCGTCTGGTCGTCCGGCTCGGCGAGCAGCGCGGCGATGAACCCGGCTTCCTCGTTCATGGCGGTCCCAGTCGTTTCAAGTGGTCAGTGATCAGTCGTCGGTGAGCAGAAAAGAAGAGAAGCCAACACCGGGGGGTGAAGGGCGCACAGAATGGGCTTCGCTCTGTGCTGATCGCTGACCACTGATTACTTCAAACGACTGGGGCGGCTCACTTCAAGACGCCCACCGTGATCTTGGACGGGTGCGCGGCATCGCGGTACACCTTGTGCGTTTGCTTCTTGAAGTCGCTCGCGTCGGCCTTATTGATGTCGCAAAACGTTTGCGGGTTGCGGTCCACCAGCGGGAACCAGGTGCTCTGGACCTGCACCATCAGCCGGTGCCCCGGCCGCAGCGTGTGGAACACGTCCGGCATCGTGAACTTCACCTTCGTGACCTCGCCCGGCTTGAACGGCTCGGGCTTCTCGAAGCTGTTGCGGAACTTGCCGCGGAACGGCTCGCCGCGGATCAGCTGCTGGTAGCCGCCCATCTTCACCCCGGCGGGGTTGGGGTCAGGATCGGGGAAATCGTCGGGGTACACGTCGATCACCTTCACCACCCAATCGGCATCGGTGCCGGTTGTGGAGACGAACAGTTCGACCTCGATCGGCCCGGCGAGGGTCAGGTCGCGCGTGAGCGCCTCCGTTTGGTACACCAGCACGTCGGGCCGCGTGGCCGCGAACCGCTGGTCCGCGGTCATGTACTCGCGCACCATGCCGATGTCGGTCTTGTTGATGAACGGCACCGGCTTGGCGGGGTCGCTGGCGAACTCGTCGAACGGCTCCGACGGAGGGTGAGGAAGGTGCCCCGGCGTGCTCAATTCGCCCTTACTGAAGAATTGGTAAGCGGTTTTCTCCGCGGCCTTCGGCGGCCACTGGTCGAACTTCCGCCACACGTTGGTGCCGGTCTCGAACACCCACGCCTTCGGGTGCGTGCTCTTGCCGTCGCCCTTCAGATGCGCCTCGAAGAACGGGAACTCGATCTTTTCGCGATAGTATTCGCTCGTGTTGGAGTTGAACCGCACGTCGCCTAGGTGATCGCCGGCGCCGCGGCTCCAGCCGCCGTGGTCCCAAGGCCCCATCACGAGGTGGTTGTTCGGCGGCGGGTTGTTGGCTTCCGCGTGCTTGTAGATCTCGAGCGCCCCGAACAGGTTCTCGGCGTCGAACCAGCCCCCGACCGTCAGCACGGCAGGCTTAATGTTCTTGACGTGCTGGCGGATGTTGCGGGCCTTCCAGAACTCGTCGTAGGTGCCATGGGCCATCACCTCTTTCCAGAACGCGATCTCGCCCTTGTAGTACTTCGCGTCCGCGTTCTTGAGCGGCCCCATTCCGAGGAAGAACTTGTAACCGTCGGGCGTTTCGTGGTCGAACCGGTCGCGCGAGCCCTTCTTGGTCGGCTCCGGGCGCGCCTTGCCGAACCCGTACATGAAGTTGAAGCAGTGCGGGAGGAACAGGCAGCCGTTGTGGTGGAAGTCGTCGCCGATGAACCACTCGCTCACCGGCGCCTGCGGGGACACGGCCTTGACCGCGGGGTGCGCGTCGATCATCCCGCATACGGTGTAGAACCCGGGGTACGAGATGCCGGTGATGCCCACCCTCCCGTTGTGCCCCTTCACGTTCTTGATGAGCCACTCGACGGTGTCGTAGGTGTCGCTGGACTCGTCGATTTCCTTGCCCTTCTTGGCGGGGTTGTGCGGGCGCACGTTGACGTACTCGCCCTCCGACATCCACCGCCCGCGTACGTCCTGCTGAACGAAGATGTAGCCGCTCTGAACGAACAGCGCGCCGGGGCGCAGGTTGTCGGGGTACTTGTCGGCGCCGTAGGGGGCCACGCTGTACTGGGTGCGGGTCAGGATCATCGGGTACGCCTTCGCGTCGTCCTTCGGGACGTACACGCACGTGAACAATTTCGCCCCGTCGCGCATCGGGATCTGGTACTCGTATTTCGTGTAATGCGAGCGGATGTAGTCCTTGAGTTCCGCGCCGGCGAGCGGCTTGGGTGTGGGCTGCGCGAGCACCGGCGCCGGCGCCGCCAGCACCAGCGCGAACACAAGAGACAAAAAGCAGCGGAGCATGAGTTCGGCACCTGTGGGAAGGTCTTGGGATTTCAAGACGAAGCCACCGCGTCGCCAAATGGAAAGCGATAAGGTGTTTTTGGGCAAAAGCCTTGCGGCATTAGGGCTTTCACGTCCCGGGCCGTGAGGGCACGAATTTAAGTGCCGCAAGGCTTTTATCCGGGAGATCTTAGGGCTTTTCGATTGGGAACGCAGCGGCTTTCGTCTCGCGGCCTCAGCGAGCGCTTTGGGACCTGTGGTTCGGGGTGAAGTTGTCGGAGGTGAGGTGGATTATGACCTCACGGACCGCGGTGTGCTATTCGTAATCGGCCATTACGCGCCGATGCCGCACGAACCGGGCGCGGGTCGCTCTGCCTTCCCGACGCCTGTGCTAATCTTAATCTGTCTTGAGTTTTCGTCGGGCCGCAGCGCCCATGCCCCGCCCGGCACAACAGTTACGGCGACATGGGTCCGCGACATGCCGCGACCGCGCCCCGCGAACCACATACGTTCACAAGCCGCGGCGCAAACTCGCGGCCGGGATTTCACTGCTGACCTTTAGTTGACCCCCGCGCGCGGGTAAACTCCACCTCGTTACGAATGACCCACCCTAAAATCCCGCGCGGAGATCTGAGTCATGGCCGAGAAAGGTGACAAGCTCGAGAAGCCGAAGGACAAGCACGAAGGCATGGCGAGCAAGGAACTGAAAACCGCACTCGCCGCAATCGAGAAAGAGTTCGGCAAGGGCTCCATCATGTCACTCGGGGACATGAACGGTCTGGACATCGACTGCATCTCGACCGGTGCACTCAGCCTCGACCTGGCCCTCGGCGGCAAGGGCATCCCCCGCGGGCGCATCGTTGAGATCTACGGCGCCGAGGCCAGCGGCAAGACCACCATCGCCCTCCACACGATCGCCCAGGCACAACGGGCCGGCGGGGTGGCCGCGTTCATCGACGCCGAACACGCCCTCGATCCGAGCTGGGCGAAGCGCCTCGGTGTGGACCTCGACAACCTGCTCGTCTCCCAGCCGGGGTACGGGGAGGAGGCGCTCCGCATCGCCGAGATGCTCATCAAGTCGAACGCGGTGGACCTCATCGTGGTGGACTCGGTCGCGGCCCTGGTGCCCAAGAACGAGATCCAGGACAGCGAGATCGGCGACGCGAAGGTCGGGTTGCAGGCCCGGCTGATGAGCCAGGCGATGCGGATCCTGACGCCGCAGATCAACAAGAGCCGCACCTGCCTCGTGTTCATCAACCAGATCCGCCAGAAGATCGGCGTGATGTACGGCGACCCGAACACCACGACCGGCGGGCTGGCGCTCAAGTTCTACGCGAGCGTCCGCATGGAAGTGAAGCGCGTGACGCACGTGAAGGACGGCGAGGACACGATCGGCGCCGAGACCCGCGTCCGCGTGGTGAAGAACAAGATCGCCCCGCCGTTCCGCAACGCGGAGTTCGAGCTGCTCCACGACCGCGGCATCGATTTCGAGGGCGACGTCATCAAGCTGGCCCTCGAAGACGAGATCATCGAGAAGAGCGGCGCGCACTTCTCGTACAAGGAGCAGCGGCTCGGCCAGGGGCTCAAGAACGCGACCGAGTTCCTGCGCGAGAACCACGCGGTGCGGGACGAGATCGTGGCCGCGGTGAAGCTGAAGCGGACGCCGAAGGTGGTGGACGCTGCGGCCCTCGAAGCGACCGCCGCACAAGAAGAGGCGGAAGCCGCTGCGGCCCTCGCCGCGCTGGGCGAGGAAGTGGACGTCGCGCCCAAGAAGAAGCGCGGCAAGGCCGCCGCGGAGTGAGCGGTAAGCGAAACGGGGGCCACAGAGAGACACCGGGGCACAAAAGAGAGCCGAAGACAAGAGCTCGGCCGGTTTGAACGCGAATTCTTCGGCTTCCTTTTTTGTGCCCGTTGTGCTTCCTTGTGGCATCCGGCTTTTTGCACCACTCGGGGCGCACATGGACGTTCGCGGCTCGGCTCGTCGTTCCCTTCTCCTCGGCGCCGCGACCAACTGGACCGCGTTCGCCGCGACCCTCGCGGTCAGCTTCTTCCTCGCGCCGTACCTCGTGACCGCGCTCGGCGACGCCCGCTACGGCGTGTGGTGCGTGGTCGAGAGCGTCCTCGCGTACTTCACGCTCTTCGATCTCGGCATCGCCGCGTGCCTCGTTCGGTTCGTCGCCAAACTCAGCGCGACCGGTGAGCGGGACGAGCTGAACAAACTCGTCTCTGCTTGCCTTGGCCTCTTCGTCGTTGCGGGCGCCGGGGTGCTGCTCGTGGGCGGGGCGCTGGTTCCGCTCATCGCACCGGGGCTGGAGCGCAAGCTCGGCGGCCCCGGGGACGTGCTCCCGTTCATGCTCCTCATGCTCGCGAACCTCGCCGTCACGCTCCCGCTCAGCGCCTTCCCGACCGTCCTCGACGGGTTGCAGCGGTTCGGAGCCAAGAGCCTCGTGCGGCTCGTGTGCCTCGCGCTGCGCGTGGGCGGAATCGTGTGGGTGATGGAAACGCGCCCGGGGTTGCTGCCGCTCGCGTGCGTGTTCACGATCACAAATCTGATCGAGCACGCGCTGATGGCGGCGGCGTGCTTCCGGTTCCTGCCGGGGTTGCGGCTCTCTTATCGGCTCATCAACCGCGCGGCCCTGAAGGACGTGCGCGGGTACAGCGTTGACGCGTTCCTCGCGATGGTGGCGGGGCGCGTCACGGTGCAGACCGGTACGATCGTTGTGGGCGGGTTCCTCACGGTGGCCGCCGCCGGGCACTACGCGATCGCGATGCGGCTCGTGGACATGGCGAAGAACTTCCTCCGGGCCGCAACAACGACCCTCACGCCGGCGGTCAGCGCGCGCGAGGCGAGCGGCGACCTGGACGGCGTGCGCCGGGTGCTCCTCGGTGGCACGCGGGCGGTCCTTTACCTCGTCCTGCCGG
>DASWYH010000947.1:0-3403 GCA_036405095.1 Gemmata sp.
GAGTGTGGGCAGCCGCGAGTGCGGGGTGTTTGGCGTGTTCTCAAGAACGACGTAGGTGGCGCGGGAGGTCGGCGGGTTGTACCCGCTCGGGCGGTACAGCGCGCGCCCGGAGTACCACGCGGCCCAGCAGAACGGGTCCACGACGGCCTCGTCGGATTTCAGGTTCGCGGCGAGCCACTTCCCGGCGTGCTTGTGCCCCTCGCGGTTCGGGTGCATCGGCTTCAGCGCGAACGGGAGCGCACCCAGCACCAGTGCCGCGAGCAGCGTTGCAGCGGTGACCCGCACCCCGAGCCGCTCGGCGCTGGGGAGGATCTGCCCGATCGCGGCGGCGAGCGAGGGCAGCCCGGCGGCGGCGAGCTGGCACGCGACGAGCGTGAGCAGCACCGTGTGGCGCTCGGACACGTACCCCATGCGGGCCGCGAGGTACAGGAGCAGCGCCACGTTGCACGCACCGAGCACCACCAGCACCCACGGCCCGGGGTCCGCGCCGAACCGCCGGCGCAGGGCCAGCACCGAGAACCCGGCGAGCGGCCAAATGACGTAGTTGGCCCCTTTGCTCATCTCCTTGAACACCGACTTCACCGCCCACACGGTTTTCGACTGCCCGGAATCGCGCGCGTCGTTCCACCACTCCGCGAACAGCGGACCCGACGGCGCCGCAACGGGCGCGGCGGCGGCCCCCTGGTACAGTGGTTTCGGCGGGGCGAGCGGGTTCAGCATGTCGCCGGGCGAGGGCTTGTTGGTGATTTTGCCGATCAGCGCCATGTACGGCACCGCGACCAAACCGACGCCCACGAACAGCGCCGCGAACCGGGCGAGGGCTAGATCCCGGGGCCACCGGCGCGTGGCGCCCATCCAGACCACCACCGCCGCCGGGGCGGCGAACAGCATCAGCCCTTCGGGCCGAACAAGGTAGCTCGCCCCGCAGGCGACACCGCACAACAGGAAGCTGCTGATCCGCGGGACCGTGACCGCGCGCACCGCGAGCAGGAGCGCGGTTGCGGTCGCGAGCAGGTACACGCCCTCGGTGAGGCCGTCGCTGGTGATCCGGGCCGGGACCGGCAGCACCTGGAAGAGCAGAGCGGCGGCGAATCCGACGTTCCGGCTGAACAACATCCGCCCGATGAGATAAGTTGGAATCACGAGCAGCACCGCCGCGAGCGTGTTCGCGATCTGTGCGGACAGGAGCGCCCGGTCCGCAACGGGCTCGTGCGAAACGAGGCTCACCACCTTGAACGTGCCCCAGATCACCAGCGGGTAGCCCGGCGGGTGCTCGTAGGTGCGGATGTGGTCGATGGTGTTCTTGGGGCGCCCGCCCTCGTTGGGTGGCGCGGCCGAAGGCGTCTCGAAACACAGCGCCTGGCGCGCGAACCCGAGGCTGTCGCGGGCGGTCAGAGCCGTGTGTGCCATCAGCCAGAGGTGAACCGAGACGGCCACGATCGCGAGCGCCGCGAGGCGCATGTAATCCGGTCCGAAGAGGGACCGCTCCGGTTCAACGGCTTCGAGGCGCCCGCCGACTGAGGCACTCATATTGCTCCGCTCCGTGGTGAAGGGCGCCGGGCCGCGCCGGCGGACGATAGGCAAACTGAGCCGTCCGGTCAAGCCGGACAGGACGCACCGGCAGACCGAGGTTCCACCAGATGCTCCAGATCACCGATACTATCGCCATTGCCGACGACGAACTGGAGTGGAGCTTCGCTCGCGCCGGCGGCCCGGGCGGGCAGAACGTGAACAAGGTAGCGTCCAAAGCGGTGCTGCGGTGGAAGGCAGCGGCGACAGCGGCCCCGATCCCGCCGACCGCGCGCGAGCGGATGCCCAAACTGTTCCCGAGCCGGTTCACGACCGAAGGGGACGTCGTGATCCAATCGCAGGCGTACCGCGATCAGGAGCGGAACAAGGAAGACTGCTTGCTGAAGCTGGCCGAAATGGTGCGGGCGGCGCTGGTCGAACCCGTGGTGCGTAAGAAAACGAAGGTGACAAAGGGGGCGAAGAGACGCCGCGTTGCGGACAAGCGGCGCAACTCGGATAAGAAACAGGCGCGGCGCGTCGGCGGGGACGA
Organism: Gemmata sp.; assembly: GCA_036405095.1. GTDB lineage: Bacteria > Planctomycetota > Planctomycetia > Gemmatales > Gemmataceae > Gemmata. Next base: position 2,060 of record DASWYH010000947.1, read on the forward strand.
CTGACCGCGGGGAACGGTGCGAACCGCGGTGTTCGCACCGTTCCCCGCTCGCAACTGCTACTGGTCTTTCAGTTCCATATCGAACTGGCTCGCGAGGCCGCGCACCAGTGGGGCCGTGGGCTTGCGCGGCTGCTGGTAGCCCCACATCGTCTGGAGCAACTCGAAACCGATTATCGCCCCGCCGAGCGTGATGACGAGCGTGGGCGCCAGCATCAGCGCGGGGAGCACGCCCCACGGCTTCGTCGGGGCGGCGGCGCCCGCCGGGACGGCTTCTTCGTCTTCGTCCTCTTCCCGTTTCTTGCCCTTGGCGCCTTTCAGCGCCTTCGAGACCGAAGCGTCGTCGTCCTCGACAGCCGCGTCGTCCGCGAGGTCCACCTCGTCAGCAGAGGCCAGCGCCTTCTTCTTAGCTTTCGGCGCGGGCTTCTTTTTGGCCTTTGGCGCGCCCTCTTCCTCGTCGTCCAGCAGAACGACCTCGCTGGCCGAATCTTCGGCCACCACGTCGCCGTCGTCCATCGCCAGCTCGAAGTCGGACTTTTCGAGGTCCGTATCGGACTCCAGCGCGACCGCTTCGGAGGCAGACTCGTCGGGCATCGCCGGGATCTCGAAGTCCGTCTCGAAGATGTCGCCCTTGTCCTCACTCTCGCCGAGCGAGTTGACATCGAGCGCGGCCTGTTCGAGCGACCCACCGGAGTCGTCGAGGGTCAGCTCGAACTCGCTGTCGGAGTCGGAATCGAGCACCAGCTTGCCGGACTTCGGGGCGCCCAGTTTGGTGCTCGACGAAACCGCGGAGGAGTCCAGAGAGAGTTCGAAGTCCAGGTCCGATTCGTCGCTGTCCTCGGGCTTGGCGGCTTTCCCCTTGCCGGAATCGTCCTTCTTGCCGGGCTTGCCCTTTTCGAGCGAGATCCCGCTGTCGGCCGGGCTGCTCAGGTTGATTCCGCTCGCGCTACTGCGGGGCGCGCTCTTGTCTTTGGGAAGGGCGCCCAGTTCGACCTCGTCGGCATCGGAATTCACCTGCAGGTCGAAATCGTCGCTGTCGGCGTCGAGACTCAGCTCGAACTCGCTGCTGTCATTGTCAGCCGGCTTGTTACCCTTGTTGCCCTTGCTCGGCTCGATCTTGCCGGACGACCCGCCGGACTTCGGAGCAGACAACTTGGCGGAACTGCCGTCCTTGATGACCGCGCTGCCGGGGCCGCTGAAATCCAGCGCAATTTCTTCGGTCGGGATCGCGGCCTCGTCGGTGCTCTTGGACTTTTTCCCCTTGCCGCCGTCGAGTCGCACGTCACTGTCCGAGCCGGTGGAACTGTCGGACATGCGCGGGGAGGATTTCGGGGGCTTCGGCGGGAC
>DASWYH010000948.1:0-5763 GCA_036405095.1 Gemmata sp.
CAAGGTGATCCCGCCGATCGTCCCGCCGACGGTCGGCCCCGAGGCCGGCGTGCTCGACCAACAGGCGCGGCTCGAGCGCAAGGCGCTCCAGATCTCGATGGTGCTGGCCGACGTACAGTCCCAGCGCGAGGCCACGGACGCGCTGCTCAAGCAGGTGACCGCGGCCCTTCAGAACCAGCCCAAGACGACGGCGCCGGACCAGACCGAACAGCGGCTCCAGAAGGAGCGCGAGGACGCGCTCAAGAACGAGCGGCTGAACCTGATCAAGCTGGCCGCGATCTACGACGCGATGACGCCCGAGGGCGCCGCGCCGAACATCAAGAGCATGGCCGAGTCCGGCCCCGGGAAGCTGGAACAGGTCGCGCAGATCCTGGTCCTCATGAAGGAGCGCAACGCGGCCCGACTGTTGGAAGCGCTGAACGACCCCGCACTCGTGGCGCAACTGATGGACAAGGTGCGCCTGCTGAAAGCCCAGAACCCGACCGGGCTTCCCCCCGTGGTCCCGGCCCCTTCGGCGCTCCCGACCGGGGTGCTCCCGGTCCGGGGACCGTGACACCGGTCCCCGTCGCTCCAGCGAACAACGGCCGAAAACCGGGGCGGGCGCTCCTGCTTTCGGGTGACCCCACGAGCGCCCTTCGCCCGACGAACCGGACCACTGGGTTGAAGCGACCGGGCACGAGCGGCACCGGCGACGCGGGGACCGTGACGGACACCTACCGAGAGGGCACGATGCCCAACGCCAACACGAAGAAGCCCGTTCGCATCCCCCCCGCGCTCCTCGGCGCGGGGGTTCTTGTCGTTCTCCTCGGGTTCGGCCTCCCGGCGCTCGTCTCGCCGTCGGCCCCGCAGCCCGCGCCCCCGGCGCCCCAAGCTCCCCAGGCCGCGGCGGAAACGTTCGGCCCGCGCGCGACCGCGCCGGCCCCGCTCCAGCAGACGCCGGGGAGCGTCGGCCTGGCGCTCCTGCGCCTCGTCGCCAGTCTCACGGTGGTGTGCGGCGGCTGCGTTCTGGTCGTGCGGTGGATGAGCAAGAAGCAGACCGACCCGCCCAACCCGTCCATGAGCGTCATCGCCTCGCTCAAGGTCGGCCGGTGCGCCGTCCACCTCGTTCGCGCGGGGGACCGGCGGATGCTGATCGGCACCGACGTATCGGGCGTCAAGGCACTCGTCGAGCTGCCCGGCCCCGACCCCGCGTCCGCTCCGGACGCGATCCCCGACGCGCTGCCGGTCGGAGCAACCGGCCCCGCGGAGCAGGACGCCTAGCGCCCGATCCGCGGCCTCTCGGGCCGCGGATCGGGCGGTCTGCGGAAGCACTGCGTTACGTTCCGATCCCTGCCCCTTCGGGCAATACATCAGATCAACTCCCGTAGTTTCAAGTTGGTAGCGCGACCTGTGGGTACGGCGTGCGAATGATGAAAAACGCGCTCACCCTCACGCTCGCGTGGCCGCGTGTTCTGGCGCCCGTTTCGCGCCGATCCCAGATGCGTTTCTCCCCCGCACCCACCCTCCTGTCGAAGCCCACAAGACGGTGACCTCTCCCCCAACGAATTTGGGAGAGGGGGGATACCCGCGCCGTTGAGCCCCAATTTGGGGGCTACTGAATTCGCTCTCACATCCGAGAACGTGTTCCGAGCCGAGCGCCCCCGGCCCCGACCGGACCGCGCAGCTTGTCTGGGTTGACTCGTCCCGCGTTTCGCGTTAAAGCCCGCCCCGGACCGCACGGAGGGGCCACTATGGGTGATCTAGCCGACTTCATCAACAGCCCGAACGGGCTGAACTTCCAGAACCTCTCCCCGCCGGTCCAGATGGCCCTGATGCTGGGGCTGTCCGCGCTGCTCCCGGCGGCCCTCATGACCATGACGTGCTTCACGCGCGTCGTGATCGTGCTCTCGTTCGTGCGCCAGGGGCTGGGCACCCAGAACGTGCCCCCGAACCTCGTGCTCACCGGGCTGGCCCTGTTCATCACGCTCTTCGTCATGCAGCCGACCTTCGCCGAGATCGACCAGCACGCCTACCAGCCGTACCTGAACAAACAGTTGACCGGCCCCCAGGCGCTCAAGGTCGGCACCGACCTCTACAAGAAGTTCATGCTGCGGCAGACGCGCAAACAGGACCTCGCGCTGTTCCTGCACCTCTCGAAGAACACCGTGGAGCGGGCCGAGGACACCCCGTTCCTCACGGTGGTGCCGGCGTTCCTGATCAGCGAGCTGAAGACCGCGTTCATCATGGGGTTCTGCATCTACCTGCCGTTCCTGATGGTGGACCTCGTGGTGTCGAGCGTGCTCACCTCGATGGGCATGGTGATGATGCCCCCCATCACCATCTCGGCGCCGTTCAAGATCCTGCTGTTCGTCCTGGCCGACGGGTGGCACCTCGTGACCTACGCCATCGCCCTCAGTTACGGGTGACCGGGGGAGCGGTCCGTGGTCAGTGGTCAGTTTCAAGCCGCGACCACCTGCCACCGCAGCGCCTGATTTAAAGACCGCTTGAATCACAACTGCGCGCCGACCACTGACCGCTGACCACTGACTACTGACCACTCGCACGGAGTGCGCAAATGACCGCCGAACACGTGATCCGGATGACCCAGGAGCTGTTCATCGTGGCCCTCGTGGTCGCGCTGCCGGCCCTCGCGGTGAGCCTCGCCGTCGGGCTGGCGGTGAGCATCTTCCAGACGGTGACCAGCATCCAGGACCAGACCCTGAGCTACGTCCCGCGCATCGTCCTCGTGGGGCTGGCCCTCGTGGTCACGCTCGGGTTCTCGTTCCAGCAGGCGGTGGCGTTCACCCACCGCATGTTCGCCTACGCCGCGGGGATCGGCACGTGACACTATCGAGCGTGGCCCTCGGGCTCCTACTGGCGCGGATCGGCGCGTTCGTCGCGGTGATGCCGCTGTTCTCGGCCCGCACCCCGCGGCTGGTGCGCGCCGGCATGGTGCTCGTGTTCGCGGCGTTCTACATCGGCCCCGCCGCCGCGGACCTGGGCGCGCTGCCCCCGGGGAGCGTGCGCGACGTCGACCCGATCCGGTACGGGCTGGTCCTGGTCCGCGAGTCGCTGATCGGGGCCGCGATGGGGCTCGCGTTCGGCCTGTTCCTGCTCCCGGGGCGCATCGCCGGGGAGTTCGTCACGCAGCAGATCGGGCTCAACATCTCGCCCCAGCTCGGCCCCGCCGGGGGCGAGTCCGGGGGGCCGCTCACGAACGTGTTCGAGACGGTCGGCGCGCTCGTGTTCCTGCTCGTGGACGGGCACCACATCGTCCTCATGGCGTTCCACGCCTCGTTCGCGGCGCTGCCCATCGGCGGGAGCACGGTCCCCGAGGCCGGGCCGCTGGTGACCGGGCTCGCGAGCGCCTACGAGATGGGGCTCCTGCTCGCGGCCCCGCTGGCGCTGTGCCTGTTCCTGCTGGCGGTCACGCTCGCGGTCATGGCCCGCGCGGCCCCGCAACTGAACATCTACTCGGTCGGGTTCACGCTCCAGGTGCTCGTCGCGCTGTTCGCGGGCCTGGTGCTGGTCCCGGAGTTCGTCACCACGCTGACCGCGATCATCGGCCGCACGGGCGCCGCCCTCCCGCAAATGTTGGGGGGCTGACCCGTGGCGGAAGAGGCCGATCAGGAGTCCAAAACAGAAGACCCGACCCCGCGCCGGCGCGAGGAGGCGCGGCGCCAGGGTCAGGTGCCGTTCAGCGCCGAGCTGGTCGGGAGCCTGGTGCTCGTGTCCGGGGTGCTCGGGCTCCGCTACCTCGGGCCGGACCTCTGGGACACGCTCATGAGCGTGTTCCGGTCCGACCTCCCGCGGGCCGCCCGCGGGGAGTTCGGCCCCGCGGAAGCGGCGGAGCTGATCGGGCGCACGGCGCTCCGGGCGCTCGCCGCGCTGCTCCCCTTCTTCGGGGCGCTGCTCCTCGTCGGGGTGGCGAGCACGGTGGCCCAGGTGGGGTTCCAGCTCAACACCGAGAAGCTGGAACCGGACATCACCAAGCTGAACCCGGCCACCGGGTTCGGGAAGCTGTTCTCGGTCGCGGCCCTGGTCCGCGGGCTGCTCACCATCCTGAAGGTGCTCGCGCTCGCCGCGGTCGCGTACTTCGTGCTCGACGGGCGGGGCGGGCTGATCGCGGCCCTCGGCACCGGGCGCCTCGCCGGGGCCGTGCCCGTGGCGTGGGTGCTCATCATGCGGCTGGCGCTGTACCTCACGAGCGCGGTTGCACTCGTCGCGATCATCGATTACGTGTACCAGCGTTACCGGTTCGAGCAGTCGCTGATGATGACCAAGGAAGAACTCAAACAGGAGCTGAAGCAGGAAGAAGGCGACCCGCTCATCAAGGCCCGGATCCGGCAGATCGCCCGCGACCGCACCAAGCGCAAGATGCTGGTCGAGGTGCCCAAGGCGACGGTGGTGGTCACCAACCCGACGCACTACGCGGTCGCGCTCCGGTACGACCCCGCGCGCGACAGCGCGCCGGTGGTGGTCGCCAAGGGCAAAGGGGTGTTCGCCCAGCAGATCGCCCGCCGGGCCCGCGATTCGGGGGTCCCGGTTCTGGAACGGCCGCCGCTGGCCCGGGCACTCCAGTCGGTGCGCGAGGGCCAGCCGATCCCCGGGGTGCTGTTCCGGGCCGTGGCCGAGGTGCTCGCGTTCGTGATGCGGCTCCGCGGCGGGGCGCTCTAGTTTTCGAGGCCGGGACGAGGATTCAGGCCCGGCGCGAATCCGTGTCGGAACAATCGGAACGGCATGTTTGGTCCGGGCCGAAAGCTGCAACACGGGCTGTAAGTTTTGCTGGGATTTGCTGCGTCTTCGTGAACTTCTGCGTCCCGCGAATGGGGCGCGTTCTAAATCATGCTGTCGCCGGAAACGGTGACCACGGACTCCCTCATGGCGAACGAACTTCCACCCGTGTCCGGTTCGATCCTGCTGCGAAGCGAGCTGATCCTGTCGGTGGCCCTGCTCGGGCTGCTGGTGATCTTCCTGGTGCCGCTGCCGACGGTCGTCCTGGACATGCTGCTGGCGTTCAACCTGAGCGCGACCATCCTGTTGCTGTTGGTCACGCTGACCGTGAAGCAGCCCCTGGAATTTTCGACGTTCCCGTCGCTGCTTTTGCTCCTGACGCTGTTCCGGCTCGCGCTGAACGTGGCGACCACCCGGCTGGTGCTGCTCAACGCGAACGCGGGCCACATCGTCGAGGCGTTCGGGAACTTCGTGGTGGGCGGGAGCCTGGTCGTCGGGCTGGTGATCTTCATGATCCTGATCGTGATCCAGTTCGTGGTCATCACGAAGGGGGCCGGGCGGGTGTCGGAGGTCGCGGCCCGGTTCACCCTGGACTCGATGCCCGGCAAGCAGATGGCCATCGACGCCGAGATGAACGCCGGGATGATCGACGAGGCCGAGGCGAAGAAGCGGCGCACGCAGCTGATGCGGGAGAGCGAGTTCTACGGGACGATGGACGGGGCCAGCCGGTTCGTCCGGGGCGACGCGGTCGCGGCCATCATCATCACGGCGATCAACCTGGTGGGCGGGTTCATCATCGGGCTCACGAAGGGGATGCCGCTGGCCCAGGCGGTCCGCACGTACTCGATCCTGACCATCGGCGACGGGCTGGTGACGCAGATCCCGGCCCTCATCACCGCGACCGCGTCCGCGATGCTGGTGACGAAGGCCACCTCGGGCAGCAGCCTGGGCGAGGAGCTGGGGAGCCAGTTCCGGAGCTCGGCCGGGCCGTTCCGGCTGGCCGCGTTCATCCTGCTGGCGCTGGCGCTGGTGCCCCAGATGCCGATGCTC
>DASWYH010000949.1:0-2390 GCA_036405095.1 Gemmata sp.
ACGAGGTTCCACGGGTGCGGCAGGAACGCGGACCACAGTTCGGGCACGGCAGTCACCTGCGGGAGAGAAGGGAAGCGCCACCCGGCCGGGGTACTTGCTTCGCAGGGGATATTACCGGTTGATGACCTGCATCTGCCGGTAAAGGGCTGTGACCAGCACACACATTACACTTCCGCGGCGTAGCGCCGCAGGGTTCGCTACCTCAATGCGGCCGGGTGGTGAAGGGAGAGTGTACCGCGGGTGGGCGGAGGGCGTAAATCCTTCGGGTGAACGAAAACGTCGAATAAAAGAAGATTGCGGGCGAGCGAATCGGAAGTGCGGAAGCACTCGGAGGGCCTACCCCTCCGAGTGCGTGCGAGCGTCAGTACGTCGCGCGGCCGCCGCTGATGTCGAAGCAGAAGCCCGTGGTGAAGCTGCAATCGGCGCTGCTCAGGAAGTGAACCAGCGCCGCCACCTCGTCGGGCTTCCCGGTGCGCCCCAGCGGGATCTTCGACAGCATCATGTTGATCTGCGCTTCGTTGAGCTGGTCGAGGATCGGCGTCTGGATCACCGCCGGGGACACGCTGTTGACGCAGATGTCGCCCTTGCCCACGAGCTCCTTCGAGAGCGACTTGGTGAGCGCGATCACGGCCGCCTTGCTCGCGGAGTAGGGCGCCATCTTCGGGTTCCCCTCCTTCCCGGCGATGCTCGCGATGTTCACGATCCGCCCGTACTTCTTCTCGATCATCCCCGGGAGCACCGCCTTGCAGCACAGCACGAGCCCGGTCACGTTGATCCCGAACACGAACTCCCAGTCCTCGCGGACGCTCTCCCAGATGGGCACGTCGCGGCCCTTGCGGCTCGCCACGCCCGCGTTGTTCACGAGGATGTCCACCGTGCCGGCCTTCGCCGCGATCTCCCCGAACACGCGGTCCAGGTCGGCCTCTTTGGTGAGGTCGCCGACCAGGGGGACGCCGCCGATCGCGCTCGCCACGCGGCCCGCGCTGTCCGCGTTCATGTCGAACACGCCCACCTTCGCCCCGGCCCCGGCGAGCCGCCGGCAGATCGCTTCGCCGATGCCCTGGCCCCCGCCAGTCACCACCGCCACCTTGCCGTCGAGCCGGAAAAAGTTCTCTAACACGTCACACCTTTTCGGGAATATTCGTTCGGTATGGATACGTTGTAGATGAGCACTCGCGCCTTGGCCTTCCCCCGCCCGCGAACGTTTCGCACAATGAGGGAACCCCGCGGTGTCCGCGTCGGTTGACCCGGGGGCTGCCCCGGACTTGAGGCCCGGCCCCGGCGTGAACGGGGCGCCGGCGGCTCGGTCCGGCGCGCGAGCGTTCCCTCAGACCGGGGCAAGGCCCCGGGACCGACGCGGGGCACAGTACCACGCAACCGGCAGGAATGGGATGAAATCACACCGCGCGGGCGACGGCGAACGGTCGCTGGCCGTGTTCATCGACTTCGAGAACATGGGCCTGGGGTTCAACAACCGGCGGGACCGGTTCGAGATCACCAAGGTTCTGGAGCGGCTGGTCGAGAAGGGCAAGATCGTCTGCAAGAAGGCGTACGCCGACTGGAGCCGGTTCGGGATGTACACCGGCGGGCTGCACGAGGCCGCCATCGAGCTGATCGAGATCCCCCGGCGCGGGCTCACCGGGAAGAACTCCGCCGACATCCGGCTCGTCGTGGACGCGATCGACCTCGCGTACTCGAAGGACCACATCGACACCTTCGTCATCGTTTCCGGTGACAGCGACTTCTCGCCGCTCGTGTCGAAGCTGAAGGAACTCGGGAAGCACGTGATCGGGCTCGGCCTGTCCGACGCCACCTCGGACCTGCTGCGCGACAACTGCGACGAGTTCATCTATTACGAGGACCTCGACCGCGCGCCGATCATCCCGACCGCGATGAACGAGCAGATCCCCGAGAAGAAGCGCAAGGTCTTCGCGATGCTCCTGGACTCCCTATTGGCCCTGCGCCGGGAGAACAAGGAGGTGATCTACTCCTCGATGCTGAAGGACACGATCAAGCGCAAGAAGCCGTCGTTCAACGAGGACTACTACGGCTACCGCACGTTCAGCGAGTTGCTCGAAGACGCCCAGAGCGAGGGGCTCCTCGAACTGGACAAGCACCGCACCAGCGGGATGTACGTGGTGACCCGGTTCGGCCTCGAAATGAAGGCCGGGGCGCTCCCGTCGCCGGTGGGGCGGGTGATCCCGCTGCCCCGCAACGGCGGCGAGGGGCGGAAGGCGATCGAACTCGTGCCCCGCAACGGGAACAGCGCCGGCCCGGGCCCCGAACCGAAGAAGGCGCTCGAGCTCCCGGCCCGCGGCGCGAGCGAACCCAAGCGGCCCGAGCAGCCGCGCCCCGAACCCGAGCCGCGCCGGGCCGAACCGCCGAAGCCG
>DASWYH010000950.1:0-2385 GCA_036405095.1 Gemmata sp.
TGGGGCGCGCCGCAACCGGGACCAACAGCGGACCGCTTCACCCTTCGGGACCGGTCCGATTGGGCGTTCTGCACGCCCGTGGCGTGCGAAGCGTGCCCGGGGTGGGGGCTGTACGTCGCCGGGCGGTTCAACGGGGCCGCGGCGGCCACGCTGCTCGCGCCGTGGGAGTCGAACGAGCTGCGCGACGACGTGAAGTTCACGGAGCTGGTGGCCGACATCCTCGGGTCGCTGCGGCAGGTGCAGGTGTTCCGCGAGCGGCAGGGGGTGTTCCGCCGGTTCTTCTCGCCCGGGGTAATGAGCGTCCTGTCCGGGGGCGACGCGCCGCGGGCGCTGGAGCCGCGCGAGGCCGACATCACGGCCCTCTTTTGCGACCTGCGGGGGTTCTCCCGGCAGGCGGAAGGGGCCGAAAACCTCCTCGACCTGTTGAACCGCGTGAGCGCCGCGCTCGGGCTGATGACCCGGAACATCCTGAGCCACCGCGGCGCGGTCGCGGACTTCCTCGGGGACGCGGCGCTCGGGTTCTGGGGCTGGCCGCTGGAGCAGCCCGGTAAGGTCGAAGACGCGTGCAAAGCGGCGCTGGGCATCCGGGCCGCGTTCGAGGCAGTCGGGCGCGAGCCCGCGCACCTGCTGCACGGGTTCCGGGCCGGGATCGGGATCGCGAGCGGGCGCGCGGTCGCGGGCGGGATCGGCACCGCGGAGCAGGCCAAGGTGACTGTGTTCGGCCCGGTCGTGAACCTCGCGTCCCGGTTGCAGGACATGACGAAGCAGCTCCGCGTCCCGATCCTGATCGACGAGCCCACGGCGGCGGTCGTGCGCGAGCGGCTGCCGCGCGACGCGGGGCGCGTCCGCCGGCTCGTGAAGGTGCGGCCCTACGGGTTGGAAATCGCGCTCGTGGTCAGCGAACTGATCCCGCCCGTGCCGGTCGGGGAGCCCCCCGAGGGCACGCTCTCCGACGCCGACCTTGTGGCTTATGAAAGCGCGCTCGATGCGTTTTTGGCGGGCGACTGGGCCACCGCGTACAAGCGCCTGCACGGGGTCCCGCCGGACGACCGCGGGAAGGACGTGTTGACCGAGTTCATCCTGAAGAACAACCGCACCCCGCCGCCCGACTGGGACGGGGTGGTGCCGCTCGCCACCAAGGGATAAACGCGCGCTCACGCGCGGTCCTCGGGCGCCTCGTAATCGGAAACCGGGACGCCCGGGAACGCGGTGCGGCAGGCGAAGTCGATCTTGGCCCGCACCCGCTCGGCCGGGAGCCCGCGGCCCGCGGCCACGCGCTCCTGCGCGGCGCTGAACAGCTCCTTCTTGATCTCGACCGCGTTCGGGTTGTCGGCCCCGGCCCGCGCCGCCGTGACGAGCGCCTCGAACTCGGTTCGCACCGCGCACACCAGCTCCCAAACGTCCGGGAGCACCGCGGTCCGGTTGACGCGCTCCAGGGCGGCGCGCTGGATCTTCGCGATCGCCCGGGAGCGGTGCTTCTGGACCGCCGCGACGGTGCTTTCCTGCTCGGCGGCGATCCGCGCGGGCGACTTCCCCACCCGGAACTCCTCGAACACCGCCCGCTCGGTCCGCGAGAGCACCTTTGTGGCCGCGTTCAGCGAGGCCCGCACCCGGTCGGCCTCGTGCTCGGGTGATAGTCCCGGGGCGGGCGCCGCGGTGCCGAACTCGTCCACGAGGACTACGGTTCGCGCAGCGCGGACCCGCCGGGCGCGCAATTGAAGTGCGGTGAGCGTGCCGAACGCCCAGAACACGCGCGAGGCTTCCGTGTGGTTGTCGGCGGTCAGTGCGGGGGCGAAGTCGTCATCGGCCCGGCGGCGGGCGAACGCGAGCAGCACCGCGTCGGCCACCTCCTCGGGGGCCAGCTGGAACGGCCGGAACTTGCCCCGGCGAGTGATTCGCGCGGCCTGCGCCAGCGCGACCGGTGCGAACGGGGTGGGATCGCAAAACGCGCTCCCGCGCTCGCACAAGTGAAGGAACTCGCGGCGCGCCTCGGGCGCGGCTGCGTTCGCCGCGAGCGCGAGGTAGGCCGGGTCGGTCGCCGCGCGCTGTGCGAAGAGGCGGGCCGCGTACCGCGCGGTTTCCGCGGCCGGCGCACCGGCGCGCCGGGCCGTCACCGTCGCCGCGACGGGCACGACCGCCGGCAGAACCTGCTCGAAGATCCACCCCCGGCGGCACAGCGGGAGCAGTTCGGCGAGGTCGGGGAGCGGCGCGACGCACCTCGCGTGCCGGGCGCGGGCCGCCTGGCGCAGTGCGGCCTTCGCCACACGGGCTTCTTGTTCCGGGTCGGTTGTGACCCACCGCGGCAGCGCGCGGAGCGCTTCTCGGGCGGCGCGAAGGGCGAGATCGAGGGCCGCGCCGGCGGGCGCTTCGGGTCGGGGCGCGCGG
>DASWYH010000951.1:0-12764 GCA_036405095.1 Gemmata sp.
AACTGAAGCAGGACCACCGCACCCGCCCCGATTTGCTCTTGCTCGCGCTCACGTACTGGGACGCGGCCGGCGCCCCCGGGGACTCGATCCCCGGACTGGTACAGGATCGCATGGGGCACGCATGCGAGTGGGAAACCTCAATGGTGCTGCACCTGCGCCCCGAGTTGGTCATCGGGGACGTGAAGGGCGTCCTGGCGGTGCTGCACGGGCGCGAGTTCGCACCCGGCTACCGCGCGTGGGTGATGCCCGACCGCAGTGAGCCGGGGCACGTTGGCACCCCAGGCGCGGCGAGCGCGGAAAAGGGTGACGCCCTTTTCGGCCACTTCGCCACGGGGGTTACGGCGTACCTCGAACGTGTGGTGGCGTGGGACGGGAGTTGGGACAGTTGAAGAGCCGCAGCGCCGGGCGCTGCGGTGTCGAAAGCGGTTCGCTCCCACAACGATGACGGCTAACAGGTGATCGCGTGAGCACTCGACCCCCGGCCCCCGATGCGTCCTCTTCCTCTTGGCGGTGGTGGGTGTGCGGGGCACTCCTGCTCGCCACATTTTTGAACTACATGGACCGGCAGGCGCTCGCCGTAACGCTCCCGGAACTGAAGCGCGCGTACAACCTGCAAGAAGAACGGATCGGGCTGATCGAAGGGTGCTTCGGGTTCGCGTTCGCAGCCGGGTCGATCCTGTTCGGGCTGCTCGCCGACCGGTTCGGGCCGCGGCGGCTCTATCCGGTGGTGCTCACGGGCTGGTCCCTGGCGGGTATCGCGACCGGGTTCGCCGGGCACCCGCAAGTGAGCGCGCTGCTCGAATCGCCCGGCGACGACACCGGCGCCGGGGTGTTCCGCTGGTTGCTGTTCTGGCGAACGGTGCTCGGCGTCTGCGAGGCCGGGCACTGGCCCTGCGCGCTGATCACCGCGCGGCAGATCCTCACCGCGAAGGACCGGCCCCTCGGGAACGGCATTCTTCAGAGCGGGGCCGCGTTCGCCTCGGTCCTCATTCCGCTCTACGCCGAACTGCTCGAGCGGCTCGGCGGGAGCTGGCAAATTACGTTCTGGTCGATCGGTGTCGTCGGGCTCCTGTGGGTTCCGGCCTGGCTCGCGCTCGTGCGGCCCGGCGCCCTGGACGATCCGGGACACCCTTCCGCCACTCGCCACGAGGCCGGGGTGCCTTCGGCGCACGGGGCGCGCGACGCGGCCGGGTTCGTCCGCCGGTTCGTCGTGCTCGCCCTCATCGTGGGCAGCCTGACGGTGAGCTGGCAGTTCCTGCGCGCGTGGCTCACGCTGCTCCTCGATTTCCGCGGCTACGACCGGCTGGACGCGCGCCTCGCGACGACGGGGTACTTCATCGCGGCGGAAGTCGGGTGCCTGCTCGTGGGCGTGGTGGTGATGGCACTCGTCCGGCGCGGGCGCACGGTCCAGTCCGCGCGCGTCGTTGCGTTCGCCGGTTACACCGCGCTGACCGCGGTGGCCGTTGCCGTGCCCTTCGTGGGCTCGGGTGCGCTCATGATCGGCGGGCTGATGATCGCCGGGGCCGGGATTCTCGGCTTGCACCCACTTTACTACGCGCTGAGCCAAGAACTTCCGCACCGGTACATGGGCGCTCTGTCCGGCACCCTCGCGGCCGGCGGCTGGGTCGTATCGAGCGTGTTCCAGATTCTTATCGGCGCCCGGATTCAGGCGACGAAGAGTTACGACGTGGGGCTGATGATCGCCGGCCTCGCGCCGCTGGTGGGCTTGCTGGCGCTGCTGCTGTTGTGGAACGCCCCGCGCGCATCGGGCGCGGGGCGCGCCGTCACTTGAGTTCGATGTTCAGGGTGCGCGTGTCTTCGGTGATGGTGTACTTGAGCCCGGACTGCTCCGGGTTCTTGTACTTCGCCGGTAGCGGGGGCGGTTTCTGGGCCGCGCCGCCCGTTCCGTCGGAAGACGACATCGCTTGGGGCGCCTCCATGACGCCCACTTGAACCTCTCCCGGCATCACATCGGTGATGGCGAACGTACCGTCGGCGCGAATCGGGGCGGTAGCGAACGCGCCGCCGGTGCCGACGAAGCGCAGGATGCCGGACCGCAGCGGCACGCCCTTGTACGATACGGTCCCTTCGATCGTTTGCTTTTTCACCTCGCCCTTCGAGCAGCCCGCCGCAACGCAGCACGCCAGCGCCCCAAAGGCGAGGGCACGAGAGATCGCTTTCATCGGTAAGTAAACCCTCTGATCGGGAGTGGGAAGAGGCGGGCGAACGGGCACCCGCGCTGCCAAAGTGGCGAAGGCGGTTACCAGTCGCTACCAAGAACCAGCCCGTCCTGCGGCCAGATCGCGCGGACCCACGTCGAACCGGACACGCCCGAGTTCACCTGGCGCACGCTGCCGTCCATCAGCCCCACTTGGCACCCGCCCGCGTCCATCGCCTGAAGCAGGTATGGGTTGCAGTTCTGAACCGTTGGCGTGACCTGCGGGGTGGCCGCCGTGGAATTGGCGTTCGGGGCGATCGTGTCATTGCTCATGATGCGCGTGTCGAAGTACGGCCCGCGCTGCCAGGCCCACGGGATGTAGTACGCCCACAACTTGTGGTAGTACGGGGAGCCCGAGGTCTGGTCCGATTCGCCCGTGCCGCACACCGCGTACTGCTCCCCGAAGCCGACCGTGTTCGAGGTGCCGTCACTGATCCCCTGAAGGGTGAGGTTCGAAATCGTGTTACCGCCGCCGGGAACGCCGAAAATCGCGTGGTTCGCGCCGTAGTTGCTGTGCCCCCAGGTGCCCCCGTTGCTCTCGCCCCAGGTGTCGGGCGGGTTCGACGGGTCTCGGGGGGACAGGAAGGTCTTGATCTTCTTCGAGCCGGCCGAGGCCGCCCCGCCCTCCCACGCGCCCCCGTTGGTCATGCCCAACTGGTACACGTTGCCCTGCTCGACGTACGGCAACAGGAAGAAGTAAACCGACGCTTGGGCGCCGCTCGACCCGGGGTTCGGCGACGGGAACACACCGGCGAGCGGGGGGAGCTTGGAGGTGGAATCGTGGTAACTGTGACACGCGAGGCTGATTTGCTTCAGATTATTGGCCGACTGCATCCGCGCCGCCGCGGCCCGGACCTTTTGCACGGCCGGCAGCAGGAGCCCGATCAGGATTGCGATGATAGCGATAACGACGAGCAGTTCGATCAGCGTGAAAGCCGTTTGCTTGGGCCGGCGCGCGGAGGGTGAGGCGAGAGAGTGCATAGCAACTCCGTTCGGGAAGTCGGAAACGCAGTCACGGCACCGCGAGTAGTGCCGGGGCGCGAGTCAAGTTGGGCGTAACCGGGCTTGAGCGAACGAAACCGATCCAGAAGGGCGCAGGCGACGGGCTCAACGAGACACGGGCACTATCGAGGTGCCGCGTGTCCAGTGCTACCGGGAGCTACCCGGATTTCTCATCAAGCTTACACAATTCGTGCCGAACCTATCTATTTGCACGCTCTCAAGAACGCGATGAGGTCGGCCAGTTCCTGCGGGGTCAGTTGCTGGTCCAACCCGCCGGGCATGATCGACACCGTGCTCGGGGCTACCGTTTCGATGTCGGTGCGCGCGATGCGCTCTTCCTTGTCAGCCGCGACCACGACGACGATTTCATCGGGCGCGTCTTTCTTCAGCACCCCGTTGAGCGTGCGGTCGTCTTTCGTGACCACGCGCACCGGCTCGTAACTGCGCACGAAACTGGCGCTTGGGTACAGGATCGATTCGAGCAGGTCGCGCTCGGTGCGGATGCCCCCGATCCTCGTGAGGTCCGGGCCGGCGGTGCCGCCGACGTACCCGACCTTGTGGCACGCGATGCAGTTCGTCTTCGCGCCGTTGAACACGAGCTGCCCGCGCCGGACGTCGCCCGGTTTCATCTCGCTCAACAGCTTGTCGAGGCGCGCCGTTTCGCCCTTGCGCGCCTCAGCAAGTTCCGAATAGAGCTTCTCGGCTTCGGTTTTTACCGCAGGCGGGTACTTGTCCAAAATCGGCTTCACGAGTTCCGTGCGAACGGCGGTTCGCACCTCTTTCTGGCGCAGCGCCGCAACGAGCGCGAGCCCGACCTTTTCGTCCTTCGATTTCTCGAACGCCGCAATCAACTTCGGCAGTTCGAGCGGGGCGGCGGTCTTCAGGGCGGTCGCAAGGCTTACCAACGAGTCGCCGGTAAGGGCGGCGCGCCCGAGCAGGTCCGCGGCGGCGCCGCGCAGCGGGCCGGGGCGGTCGGCGTGCGTGTCGCGGATGACCGCGTCGGCATCAGCGAGCTTCGCGCCGGGGGGCGCGGTCGCGCGCAGCGCGTACCCGAGTTCCGGCGGCAGCGGCCGATTCTGCTTCGCGCGGAGCGCGGCGGTTTCGGCGAGCATTTTTGCGTGCAGCGCGGCCGACGGCGGGACCGCGCGCAGCACCTGGATCGCGTCTTTCACCGCGTCGGGCGAGGTCGAACACAGACCGATGCGCACCCCGGTCGCCCACTCTTCGGGGAAGGTCTTCAATTTGGACCGGGCCATCGCGGTGAACAGCGCCCGCGGCGGTCCCGGGTCTTCGTTCACAAGTAACGCATCGCCGACCACCTTGCGAACGCCCGCGTCCACCAAGAATGGGGCGAGCCGCGTCCCGAACTCCGCCTGTTCGTTCGCGGGCAGTGCGCCGAGTGCCTTGACGCGCCCGCGCAGGTAGTCGCCCATGTGGGCGGCCCATTGCGGATTGCGGCCCGCGACCCACCACGCCGTTTCTCGGAGCCCGGCGTCTTTGGCATCGAGTTCTGAAATGTAGAATCGCGGTTCGAGGCCGCCGGGCATGTTCGACAGGGCCGCGAGGCACGCGCGCCGCACGCGCGGGGATTCGGATTTGAGGCCGGTACGAACCCCGGCGAGGTCATCGAGTTCGATCAGCGCGTAGGTGAGCGCGTGATCGAGTGCGCGGTCGTTCTTGTGGTCCGCGAGCGCTCCGAGCAGGGCGGGAACGGCCTTGGTGTTACCAATGCGGCCGAGCGCCTCGGCCCCGATGCGCTGCGTGTGCGGATCGGCTGAGCGGAGCGCCGTGACCGCTTCGCCAAACCCCTTCGGGTCGCGCTTGAGCGAGATTTCGCGCAGCCTGGGGAGCGGTTGCGGCTTCGGCTTCTCGCGCTCTTTGTGTGCCCCGATCTTCTTCACGCGGTAGATGGCTCCGGTCACGTCGGGCTTCACGAGTTGCGATGTGGGGCAGCAGAGCTTGTACCAGCCGCCGGTGTCCACGATCAGCAGCGAGCCGTCCGCGTCTTCGATAACGTCCGTCGGGTGGAAATCGAGGTTGTCCGACACCACGAAGTTCGAGTCCTGCGTTTCGTAGGTCGAGCCCTTCGGAACGAGTACGTGCCGGGACACCTTCCGCATGTTGAACTGGCAGCAGAAGATGTTGTTCGCGTAGTCTTTGCCGAACTGGCTGCTTTCGTAGCGGTGCAACCCACAGGGCGCCGCCGGGCCGAGGTGCGTGAGCGGCGGCATCAGTTGCGGGCTCGTCCACGGGTGGTCGTAAACGACATCGTGGTCCTTGCCGTACACCGCACCGTAGATCGCATGAACCAGACCGTCGCGCTTCCCGTTCGCCGGGTGCTGGAAGAACGTCGTACTGAAGACGATGTCGCCGGTCGGCGTGAACACGAGGTCAACGGGGTTGTCCATGCCGCCGGTCATCACGGGTTCGATGTTCTTGCCGTCCGGTGTGGCGCGGAAGATATGTGCGGCACGGGTGCCCAGCTTCTTCCCGTTCGGCAGCACGTGCTCTTGTTTGGCGAACGCGCCTTTGGTCCAGTACACGTAACCATCCGGACCCGGGTACGGGCCGTGCAGGTCGTTGGCACAACCGGTGAGCGTCTTCCCGTCGAACCAGATCTCTTCCTTGTCCGCGACGCCGTCAT
This sequence comes from Gemmata sp., assembly GCA_036405095.1. GTDB lineage: Bacteria > Planctomycetota > Planctomycetia > Gemmatales > Gemmataceae > Gemmata. The sequence goes on from DASWYH010000951.1 coordinate 5,865, forward strand.
CATCGGTGTCGGTGAATTTCAGGATGTGTGGCGGCGCTGCGACGAACACAGAGCCGTTGAGCCACATGCACCCCTCGGGGAACATCACGCTTTTCACGAACACGGTCTGCTTGTCGAACTTCCCGTCACCCTTTGTAGATTCCAGGCGCACGATCCGGTGCGGTTTCTTCTCCGCTTGAATCGCGACCTTTTCATTCGACCCGGACGAATCGGTCACGTACAGCCGCCCCTTTTCGTCGAACGCGGCGGCGATCGGGCGCGGCGCGAGATCGGCACCCGCGGCGAGTTCGATGGTGAACCCTTCGGGCAGCGTGAACGTGTGCCCGTTGAGTTTCACCTGGTGCGTGTCGAACTGTGCTGTCGCCGCCAATGGCAGCGCGAGAAGTGACACGAGTGCGAGACGGAACATCGGTGTCTCCGGCGAGGTGGGAGAAAGTATAGCCGCGAAGACGCTAACCCCCCAGCCCTTCGCTCCGCGGGTTGAGGAACCGAAAACTCCGCCTGATGACGCGGGCAGGGTTGGTATCCAGCCCAAATACGAGACGCGGACTCGCCAAGGGTGGCGGTTTTTGCGTCCGACTGCTGACATCGACACCCGACGGCGGGGTGCTTATTTTTCCCTCCTTCGCCCACCCACCCATCTCCAATTGGGAGAACGTTATGCAAGCAGAACCCCTCAAAGAGCACAGGTGGCTGGAGCAACTCGTCGGCGAGTGGGAAACCGAGATGGAGGGGAGCGCCGGCCAAGACCAACCACCGATCAAGCACACCGGCACCGAAACCGTGCGCTCGCTGACCGTGTGGATTCAGTGCGAGGGGCAGATGCCCGGCGACGTGCCAATGAAGACCGTGATGACGCTCGGCTACGACCCGGCGAAGAAGAAGTTCGTCGGGAGTTTTATTGGATCGATGATGACCAACCTGTGGGTCTACGAGGGCGACCTGGACGCCGACGGGAAGAAACTGACTCTGAGCGCAGAAGGGCCGAGTTTTGCCGATCCGACCAAAACGGCCATGTTCACGGACACGATCGAAATCGTCTCACCGGACCATCGCATCCTGACGTCGCAGTTTCGGGCCGATGACGGGACCTGGCATCACTTCATGACCGCCCACTACCGCCGGAAGAAGTGACAACCGTGCCTGCGTGGCCCGAAGTCGCAAGGTGGGGCGAATCGGCTCGGCTCCTACAATCAGCTTTGCGTTCCCCCCACCGCAGGAACTCTTCCCATGCGCTCTGCCCTCGCTCTCGCTCTCCTCGTCGTTCCATTTGCCGCTTCGGCCGCTGACGACCCGTACAAGCTCGACGAGAAGTTCAAGGCCGCCAAACCCGAAGACCTCAAGGACGCCGCGAGCACCAAGCCGCCCGAAGGCGCGGTCGTTCTGTTCGACGGCAAGGATTTCTCGAAGTGGGTCAAGCGCGACGGCAAGAGCGAGGTGAAGTGGACCCTCAAGGACGGCGTCATGGAAGGCGTGAAAGGCCACGGCGACATCATCACGAAGGACACGTTCGGCGGGAAGTTCAAACTGCATTTGGAGTTCCGGGTGCCCTACGAGCCGAAGGGCGCGGGCCAAGGGCGCGGAAATTCTGGCGTGTACCTCCAGGGGCGCTACGAGGTGCAGATCCTCGACAGCTACGGGCTCAAAAGCGGAAAGAACGACTGCGGAGCCATTTACGGGGTCGCAGCGCCGACCGTGAATGCGTGTAAGGCGCCGACGGTGTGGCAGAGCTACGACATCGAGTTTACGCCGCCGAAAGTGGAAAACGGCAAGAAGACCGAACCCGCCCGCATGACGGTGACTCATAACGGAATCAAGGTCCACGACGACGTGGCCGTAACCAGCGACAACACGACCAGCGGGCTCGGCGGTGACATCTCGAAGCCCGGCCCGATCCTGCTGCAAGATCACGGCCACCCGGTGCAGTTCCGCAACGTTTGGTTGCTGCCGATCAAGTAAATCGCCCGGCCATCAACGGAAGGACGACGGACCGTATGGGAACCAATCCGGTTGAACCCTCTCTCGTAGCGACCGAAAGCCCATCGCCCGCCATCCGTTTGGAAGTCGAGACCGACCCGACCCGGGTTCACGAACCGGACAACGGTGTGCCCGCTGGGCCGTATTCGGAACCGGTCGGAGCGGTTGAAGCTGCTGAAACCGCCGCGGCCCAGCTACACGCCCCTTCGGCCCCGGGCGACCGGCCCGGCGGCTCGCGCGAGCTGCTCAAACTCGCGCTCCCGCTGATCGTCAGCCAGAGCTTCATGACGGTGCAGGTGTTCGTGGACACCGTACTGCTCTCGCGCCATGACCCGCGCGAAATGGCCGCCTCGTTCCCGGCGGTCATGTGGTACTGGCTCTTTTTTGGCTTGTTGCAGGTCACCGCCGGTTACACGTCAACGTTTGTCGCACAGTACACCGGGGCGAACCGCCCGCACCGCGTCGGCGCCGCCGTCTGGCAGGGCATCCACTTCGCAGCCATCGCGGGCCTGCTGTTTTTGGTGGTGGTGCCGCTCGCTCCGCACCTCATCGCGGTGGGCGGGCACACGCCCGAAGTGCAGAAGCTCGAAACGATCTACCTGAAGTGCCTCGCGTTTGCGGCGCTGCCGATGCTACTCATGGGCGCGATTAACGGGTTCTTCTCCGGCCGCGGGCAAACGTGGACCGTCCTCGGGATCGAAGCGTTCGGCACGCTCGTGAACATCGCCCTCGCACTGGTGCTGATCTTCGGGCGCTGGGGCGTTCCCGCAATGGGCATCGAAGGCGCGGGGTGGGCCACGGTTGCGGGCTCGTGGGCCGCGGCGCTGTTCGCGCTGGTGCTCATGCTGCGCAAAAAGTACCGCGACGCTTTTGGCACGTTGAGCGGCTGGAAACCGGAGCGGGTGTTGTTCCGCCGGCTCATGGTCTACGGCGGTCCGGCCGGGATGCAGGTGTTCCTCGACGTGCTGGTGTTTAATGCCTTTACCCAACTCGTCGGCCAGCTCGGGGAGCACGCTCTGGGGGCTACGACGCTCACCATCCGGCTGAACATGATTGCGTTTCTGCCCATGATGGGCATGGGGCAGGCGATCTGCATTCTGGTGGGCCAGCGGCTCGGCGGGGACCGCCCGGACCTCGCGGAGAAGAGCGTTTACACGGGGCTGAAGTGGGCGTTCGGGTACATGTGTCTCATCGCGCTGGCGTACGTCACAATCCCAAGCGCTCTGGTCGAGCCGTTCCGGCCGGACAAGCCGGAGGAGCAAGAGAAGTTTGCGGCGATCATCGCCCTGGTGCCGACGCTGCTGCTGTGTGTCGCGGTCTTCTCGCTCGCCGACGCCGTCAACGTGTCGTTCGCGTTCGCGCTCCGCGGCGCCGGGGACACCAAATACGTTACCGCGCTGACGTTCGTGTTGGCGTGGCCGCTGATGGTGATCCCCACCGCGGTGACCGTGTTCGCGGGCGGGAACCTGTACTGGTGCTGGGTGTTTGCGACGGTACACATTCTCGCAATGAGTGTGTGCTTCTGGTTCCGGTTCCGGGGCGGCAAGTGGAAGTCGATGCGGGTGATCGAACCGGGGCTGAGCGAATAAGAGGATTGGCCACAAAAAGGCACACAGGGCACAAAAGAAGACGAAGACAAAGCAATCACGGGTGAACACAGAAAGCACGGATCAGAACCAGAAAAGCATTTAAACGCACTCTTCTTGATTCTGATAGTTTCCATGTGTTCATCCGTGGCTCAAATTCTTCTTTGCTGCTTTGGCTTTCTTTTGTGCCCTGTGTGCTTTTTTGTGGCCAATCCTGCTGCCTACTTCTTGTCTTTCAGCAATTTCAAGTGAACGGCGCCGACGTCCCACATGTAGTGGCCGATCTTGTACTTCTCGACGGCCGTGGTCATGTGTTCGAGGCACTTCTTTTCATCGCCCTCGCTCTCGTAATAGAGCGCGACGTACAGGTTCGCGTAGAACCGGGCCTCCTTGAGCGCTTCGCCCTTGAGGTTCGCGTTCTCTGCGGCGTCGAGCACGTCTTTGGGTTTGAGCTTGCCCGCGAACAGTTCCAACACCTGCTTCATCGGAACGCGGCCGTCCTTCGACACCGGAATCAGGTCTTCACGAGCCTTCTTGGGGGTGTTCGCGCGGGCGTTGCACAGGTAGTGCCACGCGGAGTTCTCCACATCTTCGGGGTTCACCTTGCGGTGCAGGTCGAACTGCTCAACACCGTCCTTAAATCGGCCCGCGTAGTACAGCGCGATGCCGCGGCGCCAGTGGTCGGGAGCGAATTTCGGGTCCGATTCGAGGTACGTGTCGAAGTCCGCGATGGCTTCCTTGAACTTGCCCAGCTTCAGGTAAGCATCGCCGCGTGAGTCGTAGGCGCGGACCGCTTTCGGGGCCAGCTCGATGACCTTGGTCCACTCCTTGACGGCTTCCGCGTTCTGGCGCAGAGCGGCGTGTGCCGTGGCCGCTGCGAACGGCGCGGCGGGGTTCTTCGGGTCGAGGTCGGCGAGCTTCTTCGCCAGCGGGATCACGGCTTCGTACTTCTTGGCTTTTACCGCCGCCTCGATCTCGTCGGTGAGTAGGGAGGCCTCCTTGTCCTTCTTTTCGTCCTTCTTGTCCTGGGCGTCGGCGCCAAGAACGCAGACACACGAGACGAACGCGGCGACAGCGAACAGGCGCATGGGAACTCCTCGATGGGACCGGGTGGGGTGATCCTATCCCGTGTCGCGGTGCTATAACAGCAGGCAAATCTCATTCTTTGGTGTGGAGATTCAAAATGGCGGAGCCGGGTAACAACCAGCCCCAGGGGCTCAACAAGCAGCAGATGATGCAGATCCTCGTGCCGGGGCTGGCGGTCGCGGCGATCGTGGTTCTGGTCGGGCTGGTGATTTACGTTTCCGATGCGGCGGCAGCCAAAAAAATGTCCGACGGGTCCGATGGCTCGGTCGAAGATCCGGGCCTGAAGGAGCTGACCCCGGGTGTGAAGTACCGCGATATCAAGGTCGGGGTGGGGGCCGAGTGCCCGCCCGGGGCCGAGGTGAAGATTCACTACACCGGGTGGCTCCCGAACGGCACCGTGTTCGACAGCAGCAAGGACCGGGGGCAACCGGCGACGTTCCCGCTGGGTAACCTCATCAAGGGCTGGCAGGAGGGAATTCCGGGAATGAAACCGGGCGGGATCCGGAAGCTCGTGATCTCCCCGGAGAAGGGTTACGGCTCACAAGACAGCGGCAAGATCCCGGGCGGTAGTACGCTGATTTTTGAGGTCGAGCTGCTTGAGGTGGTGCCGCCGAAGGGGCCGCCCACCGGTCCCGGGAAGCCCATGTCCGACGGCTCGAACGGGGGGAGCGAAGACCCGGGTTTAAAGGATCTGGGTAACGGTCTGCGGTACCGGGACCTCAAGGAAGGTTCTGGCGCCCCGGTGCCGACGGGCGCCACGGTCACAATTCATTACACCGGCTGGTTGCTTCAGGACGGCTCGGTGTTCGACAGCAGTAAGGATAAAGGGCAACCGGCCACGTTCCCGCTCGACGACTTGATTAAGGGTTGGCAGAAGGGCATTCCGGGGATGAAAGTGGGCGGCATCCGCAAACTCGTAATTCCGCCCGAGCTCGGGTACGGCAGGCGCGCGCAACCGAACATCCCTGCCAACTCGGCGCTGGTGTTCGAAATCGAAATGTTGGGCTTCAAGTAGAAGGCCCCGTTCACGAGCGGGGGCCGCGCCCGATTCGGTCCCCGCTCGTGAGGTCGTGAAAGCAGGGCTATGTAGGGACCGTGAAAGGGACAATTGTACCGTCGGGCTATTTCTCCGCCTCAGCCAGTGGTTCCAGAGGCCGTTGGGGGCCTGGTGAAAGGGACAATTGTACCGTCGGGCTATTTCTCCGGTATTGCCGGGACGGGCAGGGGGACCATCGGTACGGGGATCGGGCTCATCGGCGGCCCGAGCGTTCCGCTGCCCCGGCGCCCGATGTCGGTGAGGACCGTGCCGGCCCGGTACTTCGCGCCTTCGTTGGGCTCGTACCCGGGCGGGGTGGTCCGCCACTTCAGCCCCGACCGCGCCCACTGCACCCCCGCCTGGAACAGGCGCGCCATTTCTTCGGGCTCGAAATCCGTGCTCGCGAGCGGCGACTCCACCTCGTCCGGGATCACCGACACGTTGTAGCTCATCCCGGTCATCGCGGTCCGCAGGAACAGCTTGTGCAGGTCGCTCCGGGTCTGGTCGTAGACGATGGTGGAGATCGCGTTGCTCGCGATGGCGAACGTGCGCGGCTTCACCGGGGTCGGGTCCGGGTACATCTTGCCCGCGACGAGAATATATAGTTCGGACCCGTACAGCCACCCCGTCGGCAGGTGCGCGCGCGCTTCGGGGGGGACCCACGGCGGGGCGAAGAACATCGAAGACGTGGTGCCGCCGTCGATGTGGCGCTCGACGTACCGCTTGCCGTCCACGGTCATGGGGATGCGCACGGGCGGGAAGAACCCCGGGATCGATGCGGACGCCAGCAGCACCTTGCGGAACAGCTCGCGGCTCTCCGGGGTGCCCCGGGACGCGATCGCGCCCATGTCCCAGACGACCGCCCGGCGCGCGTCGAGATCGGTCGTTCCGACGTAGAACCGCCGGCCCTTCTGGTGCTCCTGTGCGAACCGCGCGATGCGGGCGTCGTTGGCAGTCTCCGCGATCACCTGCGCCAGCGGGCTGCTGTCCGCGAGCGATTCCGAGAGGAGCGACGGGAGGAGCCGGTTCCGCCGGTAGATGTGTTTGCTTTCGAGGGTGGTGTAGCACCTCTGGAGTTCACAATCTTCTGACGGCCCCAGGAACGCGAACGCGCCCAGCAGCGCGCCGGTGCTGATGCCGGTTACCACGTCGAACTCGGGGCGCGTGCCGGTCGCGGTCCAGCCGACCAGGACGCCAGCGGGGTACGCGCCGTAG
>DASWYH010000952.1:0-1551 GCA_036405095.1 Gemmata sp.
ACCCACCTGTTCCGGAGGTGTCGTGACCGAGCGCCCCCGCCTGCTGCTGATCGGCCCGTCCGTCGGGCCACTCGACGGTGCGCTCGCCGCGACCGCCGACATGGAGCCGGTTTCGTCCGACCCAGCCGAGGTCGCGCGCCGGCTCCACGAAGGCAGGTACGCCGCCGTTCTGGCCGCGCCCGACGTGGTCGCCGGGATGCTCGACCGGTTCCGCCGCGACGAACTCATCATCAGCCACATCGAGAAGGGGTTGGCGGTTCTCGACCCGGGGGGCGTTGTTCTGTGGGCGAACCCGGTGTTCCGGACCGCTTCGGTCGGTGACCCGATCGGCCGCCCGCTGCTCGAAGCGCTCGGGAGCGACCGGGTGTCCATTGAGCACCTCGAAAGCCCGACCGCGCCTCGCGTTCCGCCGCCCGCCACCGCCGGCGACCCCGCCGACCCGCTCAACCCGGCGCGGCGCGGCGCGGCAACGGCCCTCCGGGTCCACCGCCCGCCCGGCACCGAACAGCCCTTTCTGGAAATCGACATCCGCCCCGTGTTCGCCCCGGACGGGTCCGTTTCCGGGTTGACCGCGCTGGTGCGCGATGTCACCGCGCAGGTGATCCAGCAGCAGAAGCTCGACGCGCTCCACGCCGCCGGGCGCGAACTCGCGGGCCTCGACGCGGACCAGTTAACGGAGATGAACGTCGAGGCCCGGGTCGAGCTGCTCAAAGCGAACCTCCGGCGCACCATCCACGACCTGCTCAAGTACGACACGATCGAGGTGCGGCTGCTCGACCGCGCGACCGGTGAGCTGCGCCCGCTGCTCGAAGACGGGATGCTGCCCGAGGCCGCGAAGCGGGTGCTGTTCGCCCGGCCCACCGGCAACGGGGTGACCGGGTTCGTCGCGGCCACCGGGACCAGCTACCTGTGCCGCGACACCGCCGCCGACCCGCACTACATCGCCGGCGCCGCGGGCGCCCGCAGCTCGATGACCATCCCGCTCAAGTTCCAGGACGCGGTGATCGGGACGCTGAACGTCGAGAGCCCGCGCGTGGACGGGTTCGGCCCCGACGACTTGCAGTTCACGGAGCTGTTCAGCAAGGAAGTGGCAGCGGCGCTGCACACGCTCGACCTGTTGAGCGCGCAGCAGGTCTGCACCGCGGGCCAGTCGATCGAGTCGGTCAACAAAGAGGTCGCCCTCCCGCTCGACGAGATCCTCACCGGCGCCAGCGTGCTGCTCACCCAGTGGGCCGAATCGGACCCGGAGACCGCGAACCGGCTCCGGCGCGTGCTGGGCGCCGCGCGGCAGGTCAAGGACAGCATCGCACAGGTGGGCCGGGACATGACCGACGCGCCCGCCGCCGGGAGCCAGCCGCTCCGGGGCAAGCGGGTGCTGGTGGTCGAATCGGACGAGCGGGTCCGGCGCGCCGCCCACCTGATGCTCGGCCGGTTGGGCGCCACCGTCGAAACGGCGGCCACCGGGGCCGACGGCGTGGCGCTGGTGGCCGATGCCACTTACGATGCGATCTTTCAGGAAGTGAAGCCGCCGGACATGGGCGGGTACGACTG
>DASWYH010000953.1:0-9218 GCA_036405095.1 Gemmata sp.
CGCGGGTTGCGAAGTAAGCGATCGTCACCGCGATCGTGCTGAATACGCTCAGCGCGGTCACCGAACACATCGCGGAGATGGCCACCAGTTCCCACATTTCCAGGCCGACAGGCATCGTCACGGGAGTACCCTCTGCCACCCGGTTCGAGAGTGGAGCGTCGGGGCGGGTGGCGCGTTACCGACGGTCCGTGTTCGAGCGAAACCGTGTCTCACGCGCCCGCTGGTGGGGTCCCCGCCCCGGACGAACCGCTCCCCTGTGGGGGGCGTTCGGGGCGGGGACAATCTCACCGGGCGCGTCTCCGGTCCGTCAGGCGTTCGTGTCGGTTTCGGCCTCGCGGGCGCACCGGATGCAATTGCGGGCATACGGGATCGCGGCGAGGCGCGTCCGGGCGATGGCCCGACCGCACCGTTCGCACGTGCCGAACGTGCCCGCATCACACCGCGCGAGCGCGGCCCGGGCTTCGGCGAGAATCTGTTCCTCGGATTGCAACACGCCGCGGGCGATCTCTTCATCCGCCTCGGTTCCGGTCCCGGTCGGGTCGTGTGCGGGGGGCTCGGCGGTGGTCCCCTCGGGGCCGACCGGTCGGAGCGCCTCGGTGGCGAGCTGTTTGACGCCACCTGTCAACCGCTCGACCAAAACCTCGAGCCCCTTGCGGTACGTTTTCAGGGCGCCTTCGCTCGATACGGGTGCGCTCATGGGTAACTCCTTCTGAGCCGTTTTCGTGTGCGTGAGGGGTGCAAAAGCAGCGGGCGTGCCACCGCCCGCAGAACGTTCCGATTCGCTCGAACCGTCAGTAATTCCAGGACTTTTTGCGTGCCCGCGTGCCGGCACGTGCCGGGCGCGGTGTGCGGGCGTGACACGGTCGCGCGCCCGGGCGTCAACTCGCTGTGCGGTTCGGGCGGGCGCGAGGTATGGGTGAGGTGTTGTTAATGGCAAACGAGCCGCGCCTCGGGCGCGGCTCGGAGAGCGGACGGGCGGGCCGGTCCGGGAGATCTGAAGTCGAACGCCATGCGCGTTCCGTAGGTGCGAATGTGCCCTTGCGCCAAGTGGTTCATGTCCCCACCAGGTAGCGATTGCGAGTGCTCCCGAGGGGCGACCCGTTGTGGTCAACCGTCGCCCGGGTCGTCATCGGACCACACCGAGCGCGCGATGCTGATGCCGAGGGTGCGGATCTTGTTGCGCAAGCTGCCGCGGGTGATGCCCAGAATGCGGGCCGCCTGGAGCTGGTTCCCTTCGGTGTACTTGAGCACCCGCACCAGCACCTCGCGCTCCATGCGCTCCAGCGCCTCCGCGTACAGGTTCTCGCTGCTCGCGTCGATGCGCCCGCCGACGAACTGGTCCCAGTCGAACGCGCCGCTGTCGCCGGTCGGGGCCGCCGGCCCGGCCGGGCTGCGGACGTGGGGCGGGAGGAAGTCCGCGAGCAGCGCCGACCCGCTCATCTGGAGCACCGACTGTTTCAGAACGCTCTGGAGCTCGCGCACGTTTCCGGGCCACGGGTACGCGCGGAGCGCGGCGCTCGCGGCCGGGGCCACCTCGGCAACCGGTTTACCCAACTCGCGCCCGAACCGCTTCAGGTAGTGCTCGATCAGCAGCCCCACGTCGTCCCCGCGCTCCCGAAGGGGCGGGAGCGTGATGGTGAACACGTTGAGGCGGAAGTACAGGTCGCGCCGGAACCGCCCGTCCTCGGCCATCTGTTCGAGGTCGGCGTTGGTCGCCGCGATGAGCCGCACGTCGGTGCGCACGGTTTCCGTCCCGCCGAGCCGCTCGAACCGCTGCTCCTGGATCAGTCGGAGGATCTTCGCCTGGGTGAGCGGCGCCATCTCCCCGACCTCGTCGAGGAAAATGGTCCCGCCGTGGCACTGCTCGAACTTGCCGATGCGCTTGCGGTCGGCGCCGGTGAACGCGCCCTTCTCGTGCCCGAACAGCTCGCTCTCCAGTAGCGGCTCCGGGATCGCGGCACAGTTGATCGCCAGGAACGGCTTGTCGGCCCGCTTCGAGTGCTGGTAGATGGCGCGCGCGACCAGTTCCTTGCCGGTCCCGGACTCCCCGAGGATCAGCGCCGTCACGTTCTGGGCCGCGACCCGGCCGACCGCCTTGTAGACCTCCTGCATGGCCGGGCACCGCCCGAGCAGCACGTCGCTCAGCACCGGCGCCTGCTCGACCTCGGGCATCGCGGCCGGGGTGCGCATCAGCCGGCTCGACCGGGCCGCGCGGTCGATCAGCTGGCGCAGCTCGGCCAGCTCCAAAGGCTTCAGGAGGTACTCGTACGCGCCCTCTTTCATGGCCTCGATGGCGAGATCGGTGGTGCCGTGTCCGGTGACGAGGATCACCGGGATGCGCGCGTCGATCGCGCGCACCTTGCGGAACGTGTCGAACCCCGATGCATCCGGGAGGTGAACATCGAGCACGACGACGTCCGGGCGCTCGTGCCCGATCTCCGCGAGCCCCTCCCCGGCGGTCGTCGCCGTGCGCACCGCGAACGCACTGTCGCGGAAGGCTCTTTGAAAGGCGTGACGGATCGCGGGCTCGTCGTCGATCACCAGCAGCGTCGGCATTCTCAACCCTCGATCGGGAGCCGGACGAAGAAGCTGGCCCCGCCGCCCGCGCCGTTGCCGGCGTTCACCGTCCCCCCATGATCTTCGACGATCCGGCGCGAGATGACCAGCCCCAGCCCCAGCCCCGTGTCTTTGCTGCTCGCGAACGGCTGGAAGAGCCGCGGCACCATACTCTTCTGGATGCCCGGGCCGGTGTCGGTTACCTCGGCTTCGACCCACGTCCCGTCCGTGCGCGCGCGAACGGTCAGGGCGCCCCCGGTCGGCATCGCGTCCAGGGCGTTCAGGGCGAGGTTCACGAACACCTGTTGGAGCTGGCCCGCGTCCGCGGCGAGGGTGACCGGTCCCGGACCCATTTCCAGGCGGGTGAGCACGCCCTGCTGCTCGGCGCGCCCGCGGACCAGTCCGAGCACGGAGCGGAGGACGCCCCCGAGTTCGATCGGCCGGCGCTCGAGCTTGGGCGGGCGCGCGAACTCCAGAAACGTTTGGAGCGAGCGCTCCATCCGGCGGATCTCGGCCTCAATGATCCGGAGGTCTTCCGGCGACAGCTGGGGCGGCCCGGCGCCCTCCAGGCCGGTCTGGACCAGCATCTTGATGGACGTGAGCGGGTTCCGCAGCTCGTGGCCGACGCCCGCGGCGAGCTGGCCCACGGCCGCGAGGTGCTCGGCCCGTACCACCTCGCGCTCGCGCTCGTGCAGCGCCTGGACGACGGTTTCGATGCGCTCGGTGAGCGAATCGAGTTCGTCGTGCAGCCCGCCGAACCCGAGGTCGCCGGTGAGGACGATCTCGGGCCGCCCCGGGCCGAGCTTCCCGGCCGCGTCGCGGATCTGCACCCGGAGCCGGCGGATGGACTGGCTCAGCAGCCGCGCCGCCCCGTACCCGAACAGCACCCCGGCGACCGAGCCCAGCCCCCCGACGACCGCCATCCCCCACGCCAGCCGGCTCAGCACCCGCTCGTGCTGGGACGTGATCTCCTCCACCCGCTGGTCGTTGAACGCCTCGAGTTCGCGGCACGGGTAGAGCACGTTCACTTCGAGGAACTGGGTCGCGGCCCCGACCTGCTCCGCGTGCTCCGGTGCCCCTTTCGGGGGCACCGACTGCCACAACCTCAGGTACCGCCCGAACCCGTCGTCGAGTTTGGCCGAGAGCGCCTGTTCCTGGGGGTGGTTGGCCAGGCGGCGGATGTTGGCGAGCTGGGTGAGCGCCCGCGCGTGCAGGTCGGCGACCTCTTCGATCTGGAACGTTTCCAGGGCGATGAGCGTGTTCAGGCACCCGCGGAGATCGGACGCGGCCCGCCGGCTGGACACGTTCTCGCGCAGCACCCCGGTGATCGTCGCCTGCTGCTGGAACAGGGACATTGCGGTAAACGCGCAGAGCGCGACGAGGGACAGCGTCCCCAGCGACACCGGCCACAGGAACCGCCAGCGGAACCCATTCATAAATCGATCCTTGTGCCCGCCCCGGAGTGCGGTCGCCGGCCGACCCGCCTGGCTCCGTCGGCGCCACCGGGCTGCCGAAGCATGCGAACATCCCTCTCCGGGATTCTTGTGGAAATCAGATCATTTTCTAGCAGTTTTGGGGGCGCCGAGTTACCCTCGAGCGAGTGGGAGGTGCCTTCTTGCTTCTGTGGGGGTTCACCACGAGTGGCGACCGCGTGTCCGAGCTCCGGACCGACCGACTTCGCTTACCCGGGTTCGTGGCCTTTCACTGCCGAGAGGATTGATCTTCCCCATGGGAGGGGAACGAAGTTAGTGGCGGATCTGTCTGCGCGTTCGTTCATGTTCTACCGGGATAAGAACCGCACCGCCCCTGATCGCGGGTGGCAAACACCACGTTGCCGGGTGCTCATTTCATGCGCCCGAAGGAGCTCTCGGCGGAGCGTTGTCCCGCGCTGGCCCACGCCGCTCATGAGGCACGTGACCCCCGGAGGCCCGCACCCGTTGGTCGCGATCGCGGGCGCACGGCCCCCACGACCCGGGTGCCCGGTAAAGCCGCTGCGGCCCGAGGTCTCCAACCTGCTCGCCACCGTGACCACGACCGTTTCATCGGGATCGTAAACCGTGTCGTCGATTGCTGTCACGGCCACATCGGCGGTGTCCGAGTCGGCGGCGAACGTCACCGACCCGACCAGCGCGGTGTAATCGGTGCCCGACGTGGCGGTCCCGCCCACCGTGTAGTTCACCGTCAGCGCCCCGCTCGTGTCCCCAGTGCGGGTGAACCGGAACGTGCCGTTGGTGCCCCCTCGGTCGCATCGGTCAGCTTGGTGATGGTTACCACTGGCGCCGATGACCCGCTCCCGGAACTCGTTCCGCTTCCCGAGCCGCTCTCACTCCCGGAACCCGTTCCCGAGCCACTCCCGGTTCCGCTGCCGGTGCCCGAACCCGTGCCGCTCCCCGAGCCACTTCCGGAACTGACGAGCCCGGCCCCGACGGACACGTCACCGGTGCCCACATAAATGTACGCCGACCCGCCCACGGGGGTGTTCACCGAATACCCCGAGGGGGCCGAGAACGTGACCGAGTACGAACCGGACCCGAGACCGACGAATGCGTACTCCCCGTTCCCGTTGGTGGTCGCCGCCAGCGGCGCCCCGCTCATCGGGCTCAGCGTCACCCCCACACCCGAAGCGAATCCCTCGCCCGAGTCCAGGGCGCCGTTCGCGTTCGTGTCGAACCACGCGACCCCGGACACGGTGGCCGGCACCTCGCGGGGCTACAGGGGCTCCAGGTTCAGGACCGCCCGGCGGCTCGTCGGCGGGTGCCCCGCGCCACCGGCCAACTGGGCGTAAAGGGCGCGCAACTGCTCGACGAGGGAGCCCTTGCGGGGTGGGTTGGGCGTGCTCATCAATTCTCTCAACAGGAGGTGGTTCAGGGACAACCCATCCCTGAGTGCATGGGACGTGCCCCAGCACCGGAACGGATATTCCCGCGCGGGCGAACAGATTTTAATCTTGATTTCGCATTTGGTTTCGACCTTTACAGACGCTGAACTGAACGAATCTATCGTCTCCCGGTCGATCCGAGCGATTGCAGATGCCGAAGACACACGCAAAGAAGCCATTGCACCGGAGCCAGCCATATACAAGATCATTTGCATAATGTCGTGCTAGATTTAATTCAATGAATGTTACAAGATTCATCACATAACACCATTTGCTCTTATTGAAAGTAGGCGCGCGGGGGCGTCAGCGGGTCATGCCCCGAACGCATCACTCGATGCGACCACAGCTCACACGCCCGCCGGGCCGCCGGCGCGGCGGTCCCTTTCCGCTTGCCGCTACGCGGCGGGTGCCGATACGATGCGTTGATTGCCCCTCTCGGTGTTTCTGACGCAAAGACCAATCGGTCCGCAGTCGGTCGTCGTCGTAATTGGTAGGAGGATATGGCCAAATCCGGCGCGCCACCGATCACGCGACCGCTCGCGGGGACGGAACCCGCCCCGGACGCGCTGCCCATCGATCCGCCCCCCGCTACCGCGGGGGCAGACCGACCGGGGGAGGGCGCGCTCGTGACCACCTTCAACCAGGTGCGGGACGAACTCGTCAGCACGCTGATGTACCTGCTCGGGAACTCCGACGACGCCCAGGACGCGGCCCAGGAAGCGTTCCTGAAGTGCTGGCGGGCGCGCGGCTCGGTGCCGGACGTCCAGAACCTGCGGGCGTGGATCTTTCGCGTGGGGCTGAACGCCGCCAAGGACTTCCAGCGCAGCGCCTGGAACCGCAAGAGCCGCCCGCTCCCGGAGGACGATGTGATGCTCCCCACACGGGACGAACTCCCGGGGCAAGCCGCCGAGGACCAAGAGGCCCTCGACCGGCTCCGCCAGGCCATCACGCAGTTGCGCCAGGACGAAAAGGAAGTGTTCCTGCTGCGCCAGAACGGCGACCTGACCTACGAGCAGATCGCCGAGATCCGCAGCGCCCCCGTGGGCACCGTGAAGACCCAAATGCGCACCGCCCTCATCAAACTGCGCAAGGTGCTCAACCCGCACGCGGCCGAGGGCGAGTCGTGTTCGTAACCGCCCGCCCGCGCACTCGCGGGGTCGCGCCCGGGGCGCGTCACGGCACCGCGCCGCGCCCCGTTCTAGTTTTGAAATGCACGGAGGCCGACGGTCCGGACGAAAAAGGAACGAGAACAGAACGGAAACTCGTTCGGACGGGCGAAACGAACCTGCCCCCCGAATGCACAGAAGGCGACCGCGAACCCGTTCGAGCGCCCCCAGAAAGCCGGCCGCAACGACCAGTGACCCGAACCGGCCCCGACCGGGCCGGTAAAGGGAATGAGAAGCGACGATGAACTGCGAACACTGCCAAACCCTGTTGCTCGACCACCTCTACGGCCTCCTCGAAAGCGCCGAGGCCGCGGGCGTCGATTCGCACCTGGCCGGATGTGCCGCGTGCACCGCTGCGCGCGCCGAGACCGCCCGCGTGCAAGGACTGTTCGCCCGCGCGGCAAAAAGCACGTTCCCGAGCACCCGTTTCGAGCCGCCGCCCGCACCGAAAGCCGAACCGCGCGTGCCCGTGGCGCGGGAAGGGGCACACACGCGCCACCGGTTCGCGCGCCGCGCGGCGGCCGTCGTCCCCTGGGCCGTTGCCGCCGCGGTCCTGCTCGCGGTTCCGGGGACCGTGGTTCCCGTCCTCAACATCTTCGATCGTGCGGAAGCGGCCAGCCGCGACGCCCGCACCGCGCGGCACCGGGCCGACGAAGCCGCCCTGGTCACCGCGACCGCCCGCCGGGCGCGCGACGGCCGGCTGAGCGACGCGCAGATGAAGCTCACCACCGCCGAGCAGACCCGTGTTGCGCTGCTCGACAAGTGGTTCGACGAGCAGAAGGCCGCCGCTCAAACGGCGTCCGCCCAGAAGCTCACGATCGACGTTCTGAAGCCCGCGACGATCCAGCCCGGGGCGCCCAACGACTTCCTCGTCGTGCTCCGCGACGAGCGCAACGGGTCCGCCCGCCGCGCCCAGCTCGTCGCCGAGGTGCGGGCCAGCGACGCGGTCCTCTTCTCCCAACCGCTCAACCACGAGAAGCAGGGCAACCGCCACCCGATCCGGCTCCCGGCGAGCATCTGGGCGAAGGTGAAGCCGGACACCGAACTCACACTGGTCGTTGCCGAGGTGGACGAGAAGACCCAGGCCCGCACCCCGCTCCAGGAGGTGCGGCTCGCCGGGCCGGTGTTCGCCACGCTCCTCGTCACCGACAAGCCGGCGTACCGGCCCGGCGAGCGGCTCTTTTTCCGCTCGCTCACGCTCGACCGCGTGACCCTGAAGCCGCCGGCGAGCGAGCAGGTGCTGCGCTTCGACCTCGTCGCGGGCACGAGCCCGCTCGCGCGGCCGGTTCCCGGGCTCTCCGCTACGGGGACCACCGAACTCGTCCGGGTCCGCGACGGGACCGGGCGCGTCGAACCGGTCCGCACCGCCGACGGGCAACCGGTCCGCGGGGTCGGGTGCGGCGAGTTCGTGCTGCCCACGGACCTCGCGGACGGGGACTACACGCTCGTGCTGCGCGAGGTGCCGCACCCCGGCGGGTTCCCGGCCACCTTGACGCTCCCGGTCACCCGCACCGTGAAGGTCCGCGCGGGCGCCGAAGACAGCTACGCGAAACAGGTCGGGTTCACGGCGGCGTCGTTCGTGTCGGGCGACACGGTCGAGGCGTGGGCCGAACTGAAGTTCCAGGACCGCCCCGTTGCGGGCGCCGAGGTCACCGGCGCCACGGTCGAAGTGGATCGCGTGCCCCTCGCCGGGGTCGAGGTCACGCCGAAAACCGACCCGACCGGGCGCGCGAAAGTTCGGTTCGCGCTTCCCGACAACGTCCTCAACGGCGACGTGCGGCTGAAGGTCACGTTCCGCACGGGGGCGCGCACCGAAACGGTCACCGACCGCGTGCCCGTCATCAGCCGGCGGCTGAAGGTCGAGTTCTTCCCCGAGAGCGGCGACACGATCGTCGCGGGCGTCCCGTGCAAGGTCTACGTTCGCGCGACGACCCCCGCCGGGCAGCCGGTGGACATCAGCGGCGTCGTCACCGACGGCCGGCGCACGCTCGCGACGGTGGAGACGCTCCGCGACGATTCCGAGCGCGGCGCGAACCGCGGGCTGGCGTCGTTCACGTTCACCCCGCAAGCCGGGACGCGAACGTGGCTCAAGCTCGACGCCCCGAACGGCGTGTACGCGCCCGTCCTCGCGGACGTGCCGGTGCGCGTGTCGGCGGTCGCGCTGCTGGGCGGCCCCGCCGCCGTGGCGAGCCGCACCGGGTTCGCGCTGCCCGAGGCGCGGCTCGACGGGGTGGTGATGAGCGTCCCCGACACGGTCACCGCGCCGGGGCAGCCGATTTCCGTTCACCTGCATTCGGTGGGGCAGCCGCGCACGTTCGTCGTCGGTGCCTACGTGCGCGGGCGGCTCGCGGACACGCAGAAGGCCCACGCCGAACCCGGCCAGCTCACCGAAGTGAAACTGATGGCCGGAACGGACCCGCGCGGCGGGGTGGTGCGGATCACCGCGTTCGAGGAGGTCGAAGGCAAGGGCGACCCCGACAAGCCCGACCTCAAACCCGTAGCAGAGCGGCTCGTGTTCCGGCGCGCCGGCGAGGTGCTGAATCTGGCGCTCGCGGTCGCGCCGGCGGACGCGGTAGCCGGACCCGCCCGGGGCCAGAACCGCGCCGGGGCGGTGCTGA
>DASWYH010000954.1:0-8225 GCA_036405095.1 Gemmata sp.
CCTCTTGCGCCCGCACCTGCCGGAAGAGGAACTGGAGCCGGTGCAGGCGCTGTCGGTGTCCGAACTGGAGAGCCTCGAAGACTCGCCGCAGGGCAAGGTGATGGTGGAACTCCACCGCCGCTACTATCCGGCGCCGCTCAACAAGGACCGCCGGGGGCGCGCCGAAGACCTCGAAAGCCTGACCATTGAGGCGGTGCGGGGGCACTACCAGACGTTCGTCCGGCCCAACCGGGCGATCCTGTCTGTGGCCGGCAACATCGAGTGGGAGCCCCTGAAGGCCCGAGTCGAGAAGCTGTTCGGCGGGTGGGAGCCCGGCCACGTGCCCGATGTGGTCGTTCAATCGCACCAACCGAAGTCGGAGCACCTCCACAAGGATTCGGCGCAAACGCAGATCGCGTTCGCGTACCCGAGCGTTCCCGTCGGGCACGCGGACTACTTCGCCGCCCGCGCCGCGGAAGGGGTGCTTTCGGGCGGCATGAGCGCCCGCCTGTTTACTGAGGTGCGCGAGAAGCGCGGGCTGTGCTACTCGGTGGGCGTGCGGCACGAGACCTTCCGCGACCGCGGGACCATGATCGGCTACGCGGGCACCGGTCCCGACCGGGCGCAGCAGACGCTCGATGTGACCCTCGCCGAGTTGCGGAAGCTGAAAGACGGCGTCACCGGCGACGAGATCGACCGCGTGAAGGCCGGCCTGAAGTCGTCGCTCATCATGGCCGAAGAGTCCACGGGGGCGCGCGCGAGCAGCATCGCCAGCGACTGGTACTTCCTCGGCCGGGTGCGGACGCCCGAAGAGGTTCAGACCGCGATCGACGCCCTCACCCCGGCTGTGGTGATGGCGCACCTGGAGCGCCACCCCGTGCGCGACGTGACGCTGGTGACACTCGGGCAGAACCCGCTGACGATCTCAACGTGAGGCCCCGATGTCGGAACGAACCCGGTCCGTTGTGACGGAACCCGACGAGCGCGCTGCGCCGTTGGTGTTCCTGTACCTGTTCGGGGTGCTGGCGTGGCTGGGCGCGGCCCTCGCGTGGGTGTACTACTTCCGCGGGTACGCGTGAACCGGCGCCAGCCAACAGGATCACCCGCCGGCGCCGAACCGAAGACCGATCACCCCCGTCCTTGTGGGCGGGGTTCGCCAAGAGGTTGCAATGCCATTTCACTCGCACCGCTTGCCCAACGGGTTGCAGATCATCGGTGAAACCAGCCCGGCGGCGCGGTCCGTTGCGGTCGGGTTCTTCGTCAAGACCGGTGCGCGGGACGAGACCCCGGCCGAAGCCGGGGTCTCCCACTTCCTCGAACACATGATGTTCAAGGGCACCGCCCGGCGCTCCGCCGAGCAGGTTAACCTGGACTTCGACCGCATCGGCGCCAGCAACAACGCCAGCACGAGCGAAGAGAACACGGTGTACTACGCCGCGGTGCTGCCCGAGTACCTGCCGCAAGTGGTGGACGTGCTGGCCGACATGCTGCGCCCGAGCCTCCGGCAGGACGATTTCGACACCGAGAAGAAGGTGATCCTCGAAGAGATCAAGCTCTACGACGACCAGCCCGATTCGGTGATGGCGGACCACGCGCGCCGCATCTACTACAGATCGCACCCGCTCGGGAACTCCGTACTGGGGACCCTGGAGAGCGTCGGGGCGCTCACCCGGGACCAGATGTACGCCTACTTCTCGCGCCGGTACGCGGCCAACAACATCGTCGTCTCGGCCGCGGGTAAGTTCGACTGGGCCGAGTTCGTGGCGCTGGTGACCAAAGCGTGCGCGGACTGGAACACGGACACCGTGGGCCGCGACCACCGCACCGAGTGGACCGGGGAGCCCGGCCTGCACGTCCTGACGCGCGAGAAGGTGCAGCAGGAGTACGCCCTGTTCGTCGGGAGCGGCCCGCCCGCGGACTCGAAGATGCGGTATGCGGCCGACACGCTCGCGCTCGCGGTCGGGGACTACAGCGGGAGCCGGCTGTACTGGGACCTGGTGGACCCGGGGCACGCGGAGTCCGCCGATTTCGGGTACTCGGAGAACGACGGCAGCGGGGCCATCTTCGTGTCACTCGCGTGCGAGCCCGAAAACACCGCCGCGAACATCGAGCGGGTTCACAAGATCCTGAAGGACGTGCAGCGCGACGGGATCACGGACGAGGAGTTCCAGCAGGCGAAGAACAAGATCCTGTCGCGGGTCGTGCGCCGGAGCGAGCGCCCGATGGGCCGGATGATGGCACTGGCGTCGATGTGGACCTACACCGGCGAGTACCGCGATGTGGACACCGAGGTCGCGAACTTCGACGCGGTGACCCAGAAGGACATTCGCGCTTACCTCGATGCGTACCCGATCGACCGGAACACGGTGGTCGCGTTCGGCCCGCTGAAAGAACTTAACGGGATCGAAGGTAAGACCGTGTGAGTGGGCGTGTTCTGTGGAGCGCGGGCGCCCCGCCCGCTTGGCTCCGCGTCGTTGTGGCTTTCGGGGTGATCGGCTATCTCTTCCTCGGGCGGGGCGCCCGCCCTCTACAAGGCGGCGCTCACTTCCCGACTTTCAACAATACCGCTTTCGCGGCGTGCTCGGTGTTCTTCCCCTCGCGGCGCGCGAGCACCACAATCGGGCGCTCCATCGGCTTCACCCACGGCTCCGCGTACAGAACCACTTCGCGGCTCGTGTCGCGCTCCGTAATCAAGATTCCGTTCAGCCCGATGTTCAGCACGCGAACGCCGTGCGGCAGCCCCTTCACCTCGATCGGTACGCGCCCGCTGAACTTGCCCTGGCGGGCGATATCGACTGTGAAGCGCGCCTCCTTGCCGGGCTGAATCGTGATCGTCTGCTCGCGAACGGTGGTCACGATGTCGCCGGGATCGGCCACCTTCGGTAACCCGCCCAGCGCCTCGCGCGTCATTTCCTTTCCGCCGACGGACGCGCGGGCGATCAACTTCAGCTTGGTGTCGGACGGGGCAACGGCGCTCACGCCGGCGAAGAGCGCGAACGTGGTTGTGGTGAACCCGCTCTCCACGACCGCTTCCGGGGCACTGAACCCCGGCGGCAGCCCTTCGAGTTTCACCGCAACGGGGCCATCGAAGCCGTCCGTTCGCACCACGGATACGGTGACCGGCAGCGCTCCGCCCTTCCACACGCTCGGGGCGGTCGGGGTGAAGCTCACGGTGAAGTCGGGTTTCGGCGGGCGGACCGTCACGCGGTAGGCGTGGGTCGGGCCGAACGCGCCCCGCGCGTCGGTCACGCGCACCTGGTAGGCGGCATCGGCGGGCGGATCGAAGAAGAGGCGCGAGTCCTTACCGTACCCGTCTCCGCCGTCGTCGTTGCGGTAATAGAGCGGGAACAGGGGGAGCCCGTTCGACGGGAACGACGCCCCCGGCGGGTGCAACTCCACCTTGTACATCGCTTCGCCCATGCTGTGGTGCGCCGGGGTCGTTCCGTAGAACGCCGCCCGCCGGCCGCCCAGTTGGTAGAACTGCGCGTCGTCGTCCGGGCCTTTCGGCAGCGCGAGGATGCGCACCACTTCGCCATTGACGTAGAGGTAATCATCGATCGCGAGTTCGTTCCAGGCATCGAGCCGGATGCCCGGGCTGGCGGAGTCGTGGTCGCGGAAGGTCACGCTGGTTTTCGCGGTCGCCCGCAGCACCCCGAGCGGGACCGGTTTCCCGGAAGCGTCGAGGATCTCGATCACCGGATCGACGGGTGAACCCGCGCGCCGCGCCAGCACCTCCACGATGAGCCGCTCGCCCTTCTTCGCGCCAAAGTGAACGGCGTGTGCCTCGCTCGGTTTCGTGAAGATGCCATCGGCCGAACCCGGGACGTGGACATCGGCCCCGGTGGCGGGGGCGAGGACGACGGCACCGAACTCGCTCACCGTGACTTCCGCCGTGCCGACGGCGTGCGCCGCGGCGCCCTCAAGGGGCACGCGCACCCTTGCCCCGGGCACGGCGTCCACAGGAACGGTGACCTTCGCGGTGACGCCGGTAATGGAGCCGAGGTTCACGCCTGAGACGTGTACGCTGGTGGTGCGCCCGCGCTGTACGGCAAGCGGGAACACGCCCGTCACGACCGGCACCGCGCCGATGTGCAATCTGTAAGCGAAGTCGGTGCCACCGCGGAACTCGCGGTCGCGCACACCGACCGCATAGGTTCCGGCCTCGCGCACCACGAACCCGAGCGACGCGGCGCCTTCGACCAGAACGGTTCCGGTGCCGTCGGTGAGGACGAGCACCGGATCGAGCTTCGAGCCGAGTTCGCTAGCGGTCACCTGCACCCCGATCGGGTCGCCGGGCGCGGCGCGGAAGCGGAAGAAATCCATGTCGCCGGCGCGGTCGATGGTGCCCGCGACGGTCGTGTTTTGCTTCACCGGCATCGCGGTGCGCGCCGAGTCCGTGATCCCGGTTTCGTTCTCGGAAACGAAGTGGTCGATGGCGAACGGCACCGGCGCCGCCTTCCCGCCGGTGCCGTCGAGGGTGAGTTGGACCGCCCCGACGCGCGCGTCCGCGGCAACCGAGAGTTCCAGTTCGAGGGCGGTGGCGGTGTGGTTCGTGGGGAGGAGCTTGGCACCCACGCCGGGCGAGCCCGTGCTAACGGACTTTACGAAATCGAGGTTCTGCCCGCGAACCACGGCCCGTACGGTTTTGCCCCGAGCGCCGCCGGCGGGAGCGAGCCCTTCCACTTTTGGGGGAACCGGCTTCACCGGGAGCGGTTGCGCCGTCCCTTTTCCGGTGGCCGGGTCGAGCAGGAGCGCGGCGCCGTCGAACCGGGCGAGTGCGAGTTGCTTGCCGTCGGGCCTCAGCGCGAGGTCGAGAATCGTATCTGGTTGTGCGTCGTAAACTTTTGTTTCTGTGAGCTTGAGCGCGTCCCACGCTTTGACGATTCGATCTTCTCCCGCGGAGTAGAGCCGCGCGCCGTCGGGCGCGTAGGCGAGCCGCCAGACGGGCTGTTCGTGCGCGAACGCGGCGGCCACCAGCTTCCCGCCTTCGGCACCGGCGGCCCACACGCGGACGCTCTTATCGACACCGGCCGCGGCGAGGTGCTTCTTGTCGGGGCTCCACGCGACCGCGTACAGCCAGTCGGTTGCGTCGCCGAGGGTGTAGAGGCGCTTGCCGGTGGCCACCTCCCACACCTTCACGGCGCGGTCGGCGCTGACCGACGCGAGCAACTTGCCGTCGGGGTGGAACGCCACCCCGTACACCGCGTCGCTGTGATCTTTCAGGGTCAGCCGTGGGGCTCGGGGCGCCGTCTTGGGGTCGGAAACGTCCCAGAGGTGAACGACGCGATCGTACCCGGCGGTCGCGAGCGTGTGCCCGTCGGGTGAGAACGCGAGGGCGTAAATGGCGTCCTTGTGTGCGGCGAATGCGGTGGCCTCGGGGGGCGTCGGCCCACTGTAGGGGACGAAGGTGACGGCCCCGCTCCGTCCCGCTTCACCGTGCGCGACGGCGAACCGGTGGCCGCGCGGGTCGAACGCGAGTGCCGTGATCCGCCCGTCGAATTTCGAGGTGCCGAAGAGCCGCGCGCCGGCCGTCGGGTCGGAGATGGTTACGGTTCCGCCGGCAGCGAACGCGATGGCGTCGCCCTTCGGGGTGTATGCCGTTGCGGTGACCGGAGGCGCACCGAACGCGGTCGCCGGGACCAGGAGCAGCGCGAAGGAGAGACATCGGCGCATGGTTGACTCACCCGGTTGAATCAGCGGAACACAGCGAGCGCGGTTCCGGCGGTGAACAAAAGGAGCTGCCCCCGCGCCCGCCGAGCCCTTCCGGCGGGACGGGCTCACGGGGTCCATTTGAGCGCTCCTCGTCTCGTGCGCGCGGTCAGTGGTTGAACAGGAACTCGCGGCCCGTGAGGACCGCCCACACGAAGTCTTCGACCGTTTCGCGCCGGGATTGGGGGCCGTCCTTCGCTCCCTCGGCCAAGATGGCAAGAAACTTCTTCGCCTCGTTTGCGGACGGCGCGCGGCTCAGCCCGAGCATGAAAATGCGGTCCATAATCTGCTCGTCCGTGAGCTTCTCGGCGAGCCACTTCGTCACCACCGAATTCTTGTCGCGCAGCTTGTCGTTGAGCGTGTGCCCGTTGTTCAGGTGGAGCGCCTGTGTGACGCTCGCGTCGCTGGTGCGCTCGCACGCGCACGTTTGCACCCGCTCGGCGCGCCCGAACGCGTCCAGGAACTGTGACGTGGCGAGCGAGTCCGGCACCTGCACCGCTCGCGTGCCGCGCGGGTAGGTCGCGATCGGGGTCACCGAATCGCCTGCCGCGGAGGTGATCTTGTCGAACGGCGTGGGGACGCCGGTGATGTCGGAGTAGCCGTCGAGGATCACCTCGCCGGGCAACCGGCGGAGGAGGTAGCGCGAGTAGAACCGGTCGTCCGGGGCGTTCTCCGGGGTCGGTTTGGAAGAGCGCTGGTACGCGGCGGAATTCAGAATTAGCCGCATGAGGTGCTTGGTGTCGTACCTGTTCTTGATGAAGTCGGCGGCGAGCGCGTCGAACAGTTCGCGGTTGCTGGCGGGGTTCGTTTCGCGCAGGTCGTCTTCGGCCTCGACCAACCCGCGGCCCATGTAGTTGCGCCAGATGCGGTTGATGACCGCCTTTGCGAAGAACGGGTTGTTCGGCCCCGTCAGCCAGTCGGCAAAGTACTCCCGGCGGTCGGTGGGCGCATCGGGCGCCAGTACCGTGCCGTCCAGCGGCGCGGCCGGCACGGCGACCCCGCGGCGCAGGTGCAGAGCGTCGCCGTCGTGTTTGCTCTGAACGAGCACCTCGCCGGGCCGGTCGCCGTTCTTCAAGCCGACGCGCGAAAACAGGTTCGCGAACGCCCAGTACTGGTCCTGGGTCCACTTCTCCAGAGGGTGGTTGTGACACTTCGCGCACCCGATCGAGGTGCCCAGGAAGGTGAGCGCGGTGGATTCCGCAAGGTCGCTCACGTCCTTGTGCAGCACGAAGTAGTTCCCGCCGCCGTTGGTCAGCGAACTCCCGCGCGCAGTGACGATGTCGCGCGCGAACCGGTCCCAGGGCTTGTTGTCCGCGACGCTCTGGCGCACGCTGCGGTAAAAGGCCCACATCGCCGGTTGCGGCAACTTGCGGCTCGACACGAGTAGCAGATCGGACCATTTGTGCGCCCAATAATCGACGAATGCCGGGCGGTCCAGGAGGCCGTCGATCAACTTCGCACGCTTCTGCGGGTCGGTGTCTTTGAGGAACGCCGTCACCTCGTCGGGCGCGGGCAGGATGCCGCAGGTGTCGATAAACGCGCGGCGGATGAACTCCGCGTCCGTGCATTGCTCCGACGGCGGCAACTGGAGCAGCGCGAGTTTGTTGATGACGTGTTCGTCGATGAAGTTGTTGCGCGGGGACCGTGCGAACACGTCCGGTTTCGCGGCGGTGGGGAACGGGGCCGTGAGGGTGACGGTTCCGACCTTGGTTCCGAACCCGACAGTGATGGCGGTTTCGCCGTGCCCAGCCGGTGTGACGATCCCGTCTTCGCTGACACGGGCCACCAGTTCGTCAGTGGAACCGAACCGAGCGAGGTGGGTCACGTCTTCGGCGGTGCCGTTCGAGTAAACGGCCCGCACCTGCACCTGGAAAGGAGCCATCGGGGAGCCCGGTTTCACGAGTATCGCGGGCGGGAACACTTCGAGCCGTTCGAGTTGGGCGTCATCGGGTTTCGGTCCGGGGGCGCCGGCCTTGAGCCAGGCGAGTAGCAGTTTGTAATGCGGCGAATCTTCGGCGAACCGCTCGCCGCCGGCGTGGGGCCGGGTACGGGTCGCCTTCTTGAGTAACAGGCTGTCCGCGGGGTTCGCGAGATCCACCCGGCGGGCGAGCGCCTGGCGGGTGAGCACGAACCAGTCGGAATCGGGGTCGTACCCGCGGAGCGAGAGCTTGAGCCCGCCTTTGCCCGCGAGCGCGCCGTGACAGGCGCCCGCGCTGCACCCCGTGCGCGTGAGGGTCGGGATCACGTGGTTGCGGAACGTCAGTTCGGTGGCCGGCTCGACCTTCACCGGAACCTCGATGGTCTTCGCGTTCACCGTTACCCGAATCTTGCACTCGCCGAGGGCGATTGCGCTGACGGTGCCCTTGGGGTTCACGGCCGCGATCTTGGCATCGGAAGCAAAGGTGGCTGCGGCGGTCAGGTCGCGGACGGCGCGGCCGTTCTCCTCTTCGACGACGAGCAGTTGCTGTGTCCGGGTCGGCCCGCTGATCGAAACCGCGGGCGGGTACACGCGCACGTCACCGCCGGCGGCGATTGAG
>DASWYH010000955.1:0-7382 GCA_036405095.1 Gemmata sp.
GCAGGCGCTCGGCGAACGTGCGCCCGTTGAGGGCCAGCGGCGACACCGGCACCCACACGAAGTAGCCGCCGCCGGGGGCTTCCGGTTCGAGCCCCATCGCGCGCAATCGGTCGAGCGTGTACTGCCGTTTGGATTGAAACCGCGCAGCGGTTTCCCCGGGGGCGGGTTCCGAAAGTAACTTCGCCGCGGCCTGCTGGCACACCGGCGGCACATACGGGGCGCTCAGGTTCGCCGTCAGTTGGCACGCGCGAATCAGGTGCCGCGGACCCGCGAGCCAGCCCACGCGCATCCCGGGGTGCCCCAACTCTTGCGACACGGACCCGGCCGTCAGGGTCACCCGATCGGCCCCGAGGAGCGCGGCCAGCGTGCGCGTCTTGTCGGGCCGAAACGCCCGGAACGACTCGTCCAGGTACACGAGCACGCCGTAGCCGCCCGCGATCCAGGCGATGTGTTCCAGGTCTTCGTTCGCGAGGCAGCCGCCGGTGGGGTTGTTGGGGTCGCTCAGGATCAGCATCTTCGCGCCGCGCATGGCCCGCTCGAAGTCGCGAGCGATGTATCGCAGCCGCCCGTCTTCGGTCCACGTCGGCACCCAGCGCACGTTCGCGTGGCGGGATTTTGTTCCCAGATTGAAGAGCGAGGAGCACGGGTCGAAGAGAACAACTCGATCGTTCGGGTTCACGAAGGCGTCGAGCGCGGCGCCCAGCGCCCCGGTCGCGCCGTGGGTCGCCAGAATGTCCGTCGTCGGGGACACGGTGCGCCCCGTTTGCTTGTAGCGCTCGGCAATGGCGCGGCTCAGTTCGGGCAGGGTGACCGGAACGCGCCCGGGTGTGCAGAGCGGGTCCGTGCGGCCGACGCTGATCGCCCCGCGTGCCGCGGGCGCGTCCGGCGTGGGCTGGTTCAGGTCGAGCACGTCGAAGTTGGGCGCGTGCGGCACGAACGCCGGGTCGGTCAGCTCTTCCACCGGCGCAGTGAGGACACGATCGGAATAGTATTTGAGGTACGCGGTTCCGCCGTCGGTGAGACGCTGCGCCCGGGGCGTGAACCGCGCGAGGCGCGTGCGAACGAGCAGCTTCGTGAGCCAGAAGGGGATTGCCATGTTGTGGGCCTCCGTGCCGGGCGCGTTGGGGTGTAATTCTTGCAAACCGGGTAGTGCGGTGTAAAGCCCGGGTTCGAGGGTGGAGAGAGTTGGAAGCACGCGCACTATTCGCGCCTTTGTTCTCCCATCCCCGAGTGGTATCCCGTCAGGCACCCGAGCCGAAGGGGCACGAGATCGGGTTGGCCGCCAAGCCGAAGCAGGCGCATATCGGGACCGGCGCGGCCCGCGAAAAGGCTTCTCGCGGACGTCCAGCCGCTCGACGGGCACCGCCGGCCTGGTTACCTTCTTCCGCAAGGCCGGCGGGCGCCGCCGCTGAAGTCGCGCCAGCCTGCTCGGCGGGGTTCCGTGGTGCGGGAGTGGGGCAGATGGACGCAGACGAACGGGCTCTCCTCAACGCGATCATCGCCCAGCCCGACGAAGACACGCCGCGCCTGGTCTACGCCGACTGGCTTCAGGAACACGACCAGCCGGAGCGGGCCGAGTACATTCGGCTCAGCATCGAGCTTGCGAACCTGCGGTACGGCGAGCCGGGTTTTGAGGAACGCACGCGCCAGTTGTACAAACAGCTTTGGATGTTCGAGACGTTCGCCAACAAGGTGTGGCCGGGCGAACTGGCCAAACGGCTCCCGGCCACTCGTGACCTGGCACTCATCTTTCGTCGCGGCTTCGCGTGTTGGGTGCGCTGCTCCGTGAGCTACTTCCTCACGAACGCCGACGCCATCTTTCACGAAGCTCCGGTTCACACGTTCAGCCCCAACACGCTCACACCCGCCAGCGCGAAACGGTTGGTGGCGGACCCACAGTTCCAGCGCCTCAAGGCGGTCCACTGCTGGCGACCCGACCTCGCACGCGCGCTGCTCCGGTGCAGTAACGTCGAGATCGGGGCGCTTGATTTCGCGCAGCCCACACACGACAGTTCGGGCTACTGGGACGAACTCGCGGTGGCGGTGGCCGCCCACCCGGGTGTGGGTGCCGTCAAGCGCATCAACTTCGAGAACTGCGGGCTCGGCAACCTCGCCGGCGCGTGTCTCGCCGACGCCCGGTTCATCACCCCCGATGTCCTCAACTTGCTGGGTAACAACCTCGAAGAGCGTGTGAAGGTCGCGCTCCGGCAGCGGTACGGGGCGCGCGTTTGGCTCGACGAGGCCGACCGCGCCGGGACGCGGCGCGGCGACCGGCTGTAATCGCTTCCAAATCGCGCAACTCGGCGGCACTTCTGCGTTCACCGGGCGGTCCCGCTGCCTAAAATGACACGCATGACCGATACCGTACTCATCGTCGACGACGAGGAATCCGTTCGCCGGACGTTCCTCGAATGGCTCCGCGGCGCCATGCCGGACGCGCGCGTGTTCGCGGTCGCGGACTCGGAGTCGGCGCTCCAGATCGCCAACGAGAACCCGGTCGATCTCGCCATCCTCGACTGGAACCTCGGGTCCGGCAGCGACGGGTTGCGGCTCCTCGAAGACCTCGTGGAGTTCCGCCCCGACGTGGTCGCGATCCTCGTGACCGGGTTCGCGCACCAGGCCACGCCCCTCGACGCGCTCCGCATGGGCGTGCGCGACTACATCGACAAGAACCAGGACCTGAACCGCGACGCGTTCGTCGCGTCGGTGCGCCGGCAGCTCGACCGCATCCGCCCGGCGAAGCAGCAGCGCGAGCTGAACCACCGGCTCGCGGCGTTCCGCGAAGCCGTGGAGAAGGTGCTGCCGATCGTGCAAACGTCGGCGGCCTTCAACGACCCGGTGCCGCTCCCGGCCGCGGTCAAATCGCTGCTCCGGTTCGTGATCCGCGGCACCCGGGCCGCGGACGGCGCGCTCATCGTCCGCCACACCGCACCCGACGGGACCGAATCCACGGCGGCTTACGGGTCCGAGGGCGAACCGCTGCCCGTGCCGACGGTGCCGTTCGCGCGGTCGCTCGCCGCGAGCGTCATCAGCTTCCAGGAACCGGTGGCGCTCAACGACTTCGACCCCAACGCGCTCGGGCCGCTGGAGCTGCTCCCGTTCGAAGCGAACCGCTCCAGCATCCTCGCGGCCCCGCTCCGGGTGGCGTCGGACACGGTGGTGGTGGTGGAACTGTTCGACAAGGCCGCGCCGGGCTTCACGGACGAGGACCGGCGGCTTGTAACGTCCGCGGCCGAGGTCGGTACAGACCTGTTGCGGCAGGCGGTCGCGGAGCGCCAAACGCACAAGCTCCTCTTCGACGCAGTCGGGGCCGCGCTGAGCGCCACCGCGCACCTGAGCGACCTGCCGACGGCGCCCGACGCGGCCCCGTTACCGTCCGTGATGGCGCGCCTGAAAGAGGGGTTGGGGGCCGACTCCAACGCCACCGCCCCGCCCGACACGACCCTGCGGCTGGTCGAAGCGGT
Source organism: Gemmata sp. (assembly GCA_036405095.1). Lineage (GTDB taxonomy): Bacteria > Planctomycetota > Planctomycetia > Gemmatales > Gemmataceae > Gemmata. Next base: position 3,465 of record DASWYH010000955.1, read on the forward strand.
CCGGGCGCTCGCGGTCAAACACGGCCCGAGCGCCGTGGAACACTGCGTCAAGGTGGTGAACGACCTCCGCAAGCTCCTCGACGAAATCACCGACAGCGTGTGAAGCCCGATTCAGCGCAGAGAACGCGGAGAGCGGACCGGGTGCGGCGCCGCTGCGGGGCCGCGATTCCTGCCGCCGTTCTGCGTTCTCCGCGGTCCGCGGTGGAAATCTGGAACTCAGATGATCGAGACGGTTCCCACAGTGTTCGACGACATCTTCGCCCGGTTGACCCCGGACAGCGTCTTCCGGGACGCGCGGGCGACCGGTGAAGGCATCGCCGTTGCGGTCATCGACTCCGGGGTGGAGCGCGCCGTCCTGGAGACGAAGTTCGCGAGCGCGGGCACGCCGATCCAGCGGATCGAAGGCGCGGTCTTCCGCCCGAGCGGGCCGCCCCTGGAGTACACCGGGCACCAGTCGTCCCCGCACGGCACCACGGTGGCGGACATCGTTTTGACGATCGCCCCGCGGGTGAAGCTCTACTCCGCGGACGTGTTCGGCCCGACCGGGTCGTGCGAGGTGGAAACGGTGATCGCCGCGCTGCGCCACGCCATCGACGTGTGGAAGGTGAAGGTGGTGAACCTGTCGCTCGGGGTGCCCGAGCACAAGCTCCAGCAGCTCCCCCGGCGGCACCAGTTGCAGCGCGCGATCGAGGAGGCGTACTTCCGCGACGTGCTGGTGTTCGCGGCGGCGCACAACGAGCACCCGCTGACCCGCAGCTACCCGGCGGCGTTCGCCCCGCCGCTGATCTCGGTCGATAAGGGGCTGTTCGACGACCCGCTGCGGTTCGCGTACAAGTTGAGCGAGCAGGTGGAGTTTCAGGCGCACAGCCGCGGGTACCTGGGGCCGTTCGCGCGCGAGCCCGCCACGAGTTGGGCCACCCCGCACCTCGCCGGGATCGCGGCCCGCATCCTGTCGCTGAAACCCGACCTGAAGCCGTTCGAGATCAAGACGATCCTGTACTGGCTGTTCCGCAGCGGTGGAACGAAATGATCGGGCAATGTTATTCCATTCAAGATTGATCCGAGGGTGTCATTCTTGAGGCGACGACGTTTACCGAAAAGGACATCGACGTTCGGCTCGCGGTTGACATGATCCGCTTTTTCCGAGAAGGGCAGTACGACGCGGCGCTCGTGTTTTCGCGCGATAAAGATTTGGCTGAGGCGGTTGAGGAAGTCAAGCGCCTCGCCGGAGGGCCGAAGGCTGTCACGCTTGCGAGTGCCTTTCCGTCGGCCGACGGAAGCGGCAATGGGATTCCGGGAACGATTTCGATTCCGATTTCGCGCGCCGAGTATGACTCGTGTCGTGACCCACGGAACTACTTCCCGCGGACGTAAGGCCGGCTGCGCTTAGCTAATTTCCGTGCCTGGCAACCGGGCTTGTGCCTCGCGGAGCAGTCGCGCTTCTTCGCGTCCGTAGATGCCGGGCAGGCTCAACCTTTGCAACCTCGGCAGCAGCGGGAACTCAAGCACCTCGCGCAACTGCCCCTGTTCCAATCGCGTCACGTTCAGGTGCAGGAGCGGAGCCGCGGCGAACACCGCCGCCAACGTCCCGGTCACGTTGTCCGCCCGGATGATGCGGACCTTGTCGATGAACCCGCGAACGTAGAACCCACCCCATTCGACGCCCGCGAGGTCCGGAAGCTCCCGGTCCCACTCGTTCCGATACCGTTTGAGCAGCTCCGAGGCCCGCGTTCGGGCCGCCGCTGTCGTCGGGTAGTCCGGGCAGAGGTTCGATTGCTCGCACTGCAAACGGATCAGCTCGGCGCGCTCGGGGTGCCCGTTCTCCTGGAGCCAGTCGGCGAACACGAGGCGCGGCGTGTCGTCCCGCGGCAGTTCGCAGAGCGCGCGGAAGAGCGCTTCGCCGTCGCTGTTCATGTTTCGCGGCTCCGGGCACTTGTGAGACGCTCCCCAGCATACCAGAAGGCGCCCAACGATCCCAACACGACTGACGCTCACCTCGGGCTACAGGACGCACGCAAAGCGGCGACCGATCTACGAATGAAAGGACCGAAAATAAGGATGACATGCACGTCCCGTGACCGCTCGCGCTGGCGCCCGGCAACGTGGCCAACGGGACCCGCCGGCCGCCGACGAATGTGTTGCCAACCGGTCTGTCGCCGTGCCGCAACTTTCGCGATAATACCTCCGCGGCACCACCTCACCGAGAACGGACTCATGCCACCCCCGACGCCGACCGTTTGGACCATTCGCGCGCTGCTCACGTGGACCACGGAGTTCCTCAAGTCGAAGGGCGTTGAGGCGGCCAAACTCGAAGCGGAACTGCTCCTCGCGCACGTGCTGCAAACGAAGCGCATGGACCTGTTCGTTCGGTACGACGAGTTGCCCACCGATGCGGAGCGCGCGAAGTACAAGGAACTCATCACGCGCCGGGTGGCCGGGTGGCCGGTCGCGTACCTCGTCGGCTCGCGCGACTTCTACCTGCTCACGTTCGAGGTCGACCCCGCGGTGCTGGTCCCGCGCTCCGATACCGAAACGCTGGTCCTCGAAGCCCTCAACCGCCTGAAACCGCTCACGGCCCCCACGGTGCTCGACATCGGCACGGGGTCCGGGTGCATCGCGGTGAGCCTGGCGCACCAGAAGAAAGACGCGCACGTCACGGCGATCGACGTTTCCCCTGACGCCCTGCTGGTCGCGAAACGCAACGCGGCGAAGCACGGGGTCGCGGACCGCATGACCTTCCTCCAGGGCGACCTCCTCGCGCCCCTCCCGGCGAACACAACCTTCGACCTGATCGTGAGCAACCCGCCGTACATCGCGCAATCGGAGTTCGCCGGGCTGAGCCCCGAGGTGCGCGAACACGAACCGCGGATCGCCCTTGATGGCGGCCCCGACGGGCTGGCGTTCTACCGGCGCATCGCCGCCGGCGCGGGGCCGTTCCTCAAGCCCGGCGGCTCCCTGTTGCTCGAAATCGGCTGGAAACAAGACGACGCGGTGCGGGGGCTCGTTGCCGAGCGCCCGGAGTTCGAACTCGGCCCGACTTTGAAAGACGTGGGCAAGAACCCGCGCGTCGTCACCGCGAAAAAGAAGTGAAGGCGGACGCTTTGTCCACAGACAAAGCGTCCGCCTTCACTTTTGTAAGATGAGCTTCCCGCGGCGGGTGATGCGCAGCCGGTAGCGCACACCGTCGAGTTCGATCCACACCTCACGCTCCCCGGCGAACAACTCCTCGGCCTTGATCGTGCGCGCCGCTCCCTCTCCGGGTGCGGATTCCTCGCGGTCGGTCTCGTCGGATTCGTGTTCTCCCATCAGTCGGTCCCCGGCCCGCGGCGTTGAGACGCGGTTTCAGTGATGTGTCGGCCCAAAATCGTATTGCTGATGAATCTCGCAGCGAATCAGTGCGATATTTTCCCCTCCGGATGTTGACATTATCCCATATCGAGATAATGTAAAGCCATCTTGTTGAGAATTTGTCTCAATAAAAATCGCGTGGGCTCACTGTGACCGTCGCAGTGAGCCCACGCGAACGAGCTTGCTCAGCCACCGCACACGGGACGCGAACGGTTTCCTCCCACGCCACGTTCGCTCACCAACCTCGCCGCGACGCAGCTCCGGTCTTCTCACTCCCGAACTGGAGGATCGAGGGCATGCGCGCCAAGAGGGGTTTCACGCTCATCGAGTTGCTGGTCGTCATCGCGATCATCGCGGTGCTGATCGGGTTGCTCTTGCCCGCGGTGCAGAAGGTGCGCGAGGCCGCCGCACGCATGAAGTGCGCGAACAACCTCAAACAGATCGGACTGGCCGTTCACAACTACCACGACTCGACGCAAAAACTGCCGGTTTTCAGTTTCGCCCCGAACGGGCACTCCGAGGGCGGGTCGTTCGCGCCGTCGGTCCTGCCCGACGGGATCACCTCCAAAC
>DASWYH010000956.1:0-9284 GCA_036405095.1 Gemmata sp.
GGATGCTCCCCACCGATGACGCCACCACGATTCCTGATCCTGTTTCTTGTCGCTCTCCTCGCGCGAGTGGGCACGGTCACCCTCGGACTGGTGCTCGCGGCAATCCCTCCCGATCCGTACTCCCACGAAACTACACCGACTCGGACACGCGACCTTTGCACAGCAACCTCGGCGCGCCCGATCGAGCCATGGTTCCGCTGGGACGCCGTTTGGATGGCGGACATCGCCCGCGTGGGCTACGCCGAAGCGGCCGATCCCAGCGGCCGAAACGGGGTGGCGTTCTTTCCCGCCATGCCCGCAAGCATGACCGCCGTGGAAGCGATCGGTGGCAACTTGTTCTGGGCCGGGTTGATCATTGCGAATCTCATAGGGGCCGCAGGCGCCGCCATCCTGGCTCGGGTCGCCGCTCGCGAACTCGGTGACCGCACTACCGGGTGGAGAACGCTCGCGCTGTTGCTCGCCTTTCCGACCGCGTTCTTCTTCTCCGCACCCTACAACGAGTCGTTCGGGTTGCTGTTCACGGCCCTCGCAATGGCGGCGTGGCAAAAGAACCGACCCACGAGCGCGGCCCTCTCGGCCCTCGGCGGCTCGCTCGCGCGCATGACCGGCGGCGCCCTGGCTATCGCCGCGGTCGCGGACTGGCTCGTGAAGCGCGAACGAAATGTGTTTCCCCGTTCGCTCGCGGTCGCACTGGGCAGCCTCGGGGGAATCGCGCTATTCTGGGGGTTCCTCTGGTGGGCCGTCGGTGACCCCTTCGCCGGGCTGAAAGCCCAGTCGAACTGGGGCCGGCCGCCCCTTTCGTGGAAGAACCCGTTCCGGGCGATTGGGTCCATTTATGACCCGACGCTCCCACACTGGGGCGAAGCGGCCGTTGTTCTCGGCGGCGCGATGCTGGGTGTTCGCGCGTGGATCAAGCGCGGAACGTTCTGGGGCGCCCTCACGCTCGTGCCCATCGCACAACTGTTCGTGTCCGGCTCCTTGCTGAGCGGCCACCGAATCGTGCTGGCTTCACTCCCGGCGTTTATCGAACTCGCCGACCTCCTGCGCGGGCGACGGTTGCTGCTCTTCGCGACCCTTATGGGATTTGTGTTCGCGCAGCTCATCCTCTTGAACCGGTTTGTTCACTGGCAGTTCGCAGGTTAGGGTTATCCGCTTCGCGCTAACTTCTCCTAGCGCGACGATCCTAGCGTCAATGTTCCGGACAATTCCCGTCGGGTTTCCTTGCACTTCACAAATCCCGCACTAGATTTGTGCCCCCTCGTCTGCCTATTCTGTGAAAGGAGAAGAACTCGGTCCCCTCATCCCGAGTGTGGTGCCCGCGATGAACCGTCGGATCTTCATGAAAGCGGCCCTGGCGTCGCTCGTCCCCAGCGCCACCGCCGGGGTGGCGTACGGTTTATTCGAGTCAGGCTGGCTCCAAATCGCACGGCACACGCTCCAACTCCCATACCTGCCGGCTTCCTTCGCCGGCACCACGGTCGCGTTTCTCACGGACATCCACCACGGACCGTTCACCTCACTCGATTACGTTCACTCGGTGGTGCGGACCACACTGAGCCTCGAACCGGACCTCATCCTCCTCGGCGGCGATTACTCCCTCAAAGACGGCAAGTACATCGGGCCATGCTTCGATGCGCTGGCGGCGCTCAAGGCGCCGCTCGGCGTGTTCGGGGTGCTCGGCAATCACGACTACTGGCACGGTCTCACCGAAACCCGGGACGGCTTTGAGGCAGCCGGGATCACCGAGCTGACGAACCGCGGCGTGTGGCTCGAACGCGGGAACGGGCGGTTCCGGCTCGCCGGCGTTGATGACAAGTGGATGGGAAAGGTTGACGTGGGAGCCGCGGTCGGCGACGCGCGCGAAGGGGACGCGGTGCTGCTCGTGAGCCACAACCCGGACGTGGCGGAGAAAATGAAAGACACCCGCGTGGGCCTCATGCTGAGCGGGCACACCCACGGCGGGCAGGTCGTGTTCCCAGGTGGCGAAGCGCCATTCGTCCCGAGCCACTACGGGCAGAAGTACCTCAAGGGTCTCGTTCAGGCGCCGACCACTCGGGTCTACATATCGCGCGGGCTGGGCACCACGACCGCCCCGTTCCGCGTCGGCAGCCGGCCGGAACTCACCCTGATCACCCTCACCGCCGGCAGCAACTGTGCCCGAACGTGAAAAGATCGACGCTGCGGTTGCGTTTCTGAAAACGCGCCAGGTGTCCGACTCAACCGCGGTTCCTCCCCTGTGGCGCCTCTGCTGGCGCGCGGGTTTCCTCGTCCCGCCGCCCCACTTCCTCGGGTTCCTCACACTCGCGCTGTTCACAGGCCTCCCGTTCGGGATCGTCTTGAACCTCCTGGTCGCGGGGTTCCTCCTAATCACCGGCAAACCGCTCGCGTGGCCGTTCGCCACGGTCGGGATTTCAGGCGCCCTCATGTTCGGCCTCTTCCTCGCGGGCTATTACCGCTGGTCGGCGGTCCGGCTGGGACTCCCATCCTGGTCCGAGTTCCGCCCCGATTTCGATGGATCAGAAGAGTCGTGGTGAACCCCATACCGGTTCCGCTATACCACCCACACGCCCGCGAGTTCCGCGGGTGGATTACCGCAAGGAGCGAACATGCGCACGCTGCTCGCGCTGAGTTTGGTGGGATTTGTGGTTGGGCTTTCCACGGCCGCAGACGACAAGAAGGACCCCACAGCCGGAAAGTGGATCGTCGAATCGGTAACCCGCGACGGGAAGCCCGTGGACGCGCTCAAGGGTGCGGTCCGTGAACACACCAACGGAAAGTACACCCTGACCCCGGCACAGGGCTCGAAGGCCCAACCGACGAGTGGTTCTTACACGCTCGACCTGAGCAAGACCCCGGCCACGATCGACATGATGGTGAAGGGCGGCACCTACGACGGCAAAACGCTCCACGGGATCGCGAAGCTCGACGGCGACACGCTGACGGTCGCGTTCGGCGAACCCGGCAAGGACCGCCCGACGAAGTTCGAGAGCACCGCGGGCAGCGGCGTCGTGGTCGCGGTCCACAAGAAGGCCAAGTAGGTTCTAATCTTTCGGCCCCTCGCGATTACTGCGGAGATCAGTTCCGTACGCGAGGGTGTTTCACGTTCCGACTCTCAGCCGCGTCGGCACTGATCCGCTCCAGTTGGGGCGCGTGAAACGAACCCATCAAAGAATCAAAACGGGCCGTCCCACGAAAGGCCGTGCGGGCTGAAGGGTCGGCGTCCTATGCGGTCCAGATTTGTCCGGTCACGGTGTGAGTGATGTGAATGACGGGGCGCGCCGCCCCCGGGCGCAGTTCCAATTTCAGCGGGAGCGCGACGATCTGCAAAACCGCGCCGTTGGCCGCGGTTGCGGTTCCCACCAGCACCAGCTTTCCGCCCTGGAGTTGGTACTGCTCAACGGCCCACGGGTCTCGTTCCACGATGAGCATTTCGCGCGTGTTTACCTTCTCGTAGAAGGCCAGTTTGAGTCTCGGGTCTTCGCCGGGGCTCACAATCTCAACCGCAAGGTCCGGCCCACCAGCCCAGTGAGTGCCGCAGTGCTGCGCCGGGTTCGTGTGTAGAACAACGAGGACATCCGGTTCGCGGTAGTTCTTCTCCCAACCCACTGCGCGGTCGCTCACATTCGCACCGACGAGCGCGAGGTCGCCCGCTGGACGATCAATCACCGCAGCAAACACGAGCGCAAGGTCGGTGGCCAAAATTTGGTGTTCGATGTTGGGCAGCGGCGGCATGACGAGAACTCCGTCCCACACTTCATCGCGAGCACCCGGCGATTGCGCAGACCGCACCGCGCGAACGTGCTGCTCGTACAGCGGATCGTAGATCACCACCGGCATTGGTCGGCCCTCACCCAAAGAAGCGGGGAGGCTTCAGCCTCCCCGTTCACCAGCACCATTATTACTTCTTCAACGGTTCCTTCAAGCTCGCAAGGAACTCGACCAAGTCCCGCAACTCGCGCCGACTCAGCTTCTTGTGCAGATCGTCCGGCATCGCACTCGGGCCGGTGCGCCGGCGCAGAATGTCCTCCACCGCGACCGTGACCTCTTTGTTCTCCGCGGTCACGAGCTTGATCTGCTTCTTGTCTTCGCTCTTCACCACACCGGAAACCGTGGTCTCGTCGCTGAGCAACAAGATAACGGTATCAAAGCCCTTCGCGATTTTCGCGTTTGGCAACACCACGGACTCCAGCAAGTACGTGCGAGTTTTCTCCTTGTCGGCGGCGAGACCGTTGAGCGCGGGGCCAACGTCCCCTCCTTGACCGTCGAGTTTGTGGCACCGCTGGCAGTACACCGCGGAGTTGTTCAGGAACAAACTGCGGCCCTTCTCTGCGTCGCCACCTTCGAGCGCGTCCACATAGACCGCGAGCTTATCGCCCTTCGGTCCGTTCGCCAGCTTGTTCCGCGCGTTCCGGTACGCATCCACTTTCGATTTCAACGGAACCGACAGTTTCAGCTTGGGGGTCTTGGCGCGGGTCTCGGCGGCTTCGAGCACATCGAGGACGAGAGCACCGGGAACCTTTGCCTCGTTCACCCGGTCGAGCCACAGGCCCAAAAGCTGATCCGTTTCCTCGGACGTTTTCTGGGCAGCGAGGATGGCGAACGCCCCCTGCTTCTCCGCGAGCGAAACCTTCGGGTCTTCCAGCAGCGCGGGCAAGGTTTTCACAACAGCGGCCGGTTCGAGGTGCGCATGAACCGCGCGCCCCGCGGCACGGAGCCGGGGCTCGTCGCTATCGAGCGCAAACGCCGCGAGGCTCTTCGTCGAAGTGTCCTTCAAAGCTTCTACCGCGAAGAGCGCTTCGACCCGCGTCGAGACGGGGGCCTTGGCGTCCTTCACGAGCGCGGCCATCACCGGCCCGAACGCCTTGATGTTCAACTTCGCAACCGTTTGCGCGGCTTCCTTCCGAACCGCATCGCTCCCCGAGAAGATGCCCGCCCCCGCCTTGATCAGCGCGTCGGTTGGCACCTTCGGGTCGCGCGGCGCGATGTCGAGAGTCAGCCCCGTAATGGGATCGCGGCGCGGCGGCTTCGCCCAGTCCCCCAGCAGCTTGAGCGCGAACGCGCGAACGTAATCGGGCTCGGCCGGCCGTGCAGCAAAGTTCGCCACCCGCGCAGCACATTCCGGTGTCCCGAGGAAGTAGTTCGCGGCCAGCGCGCGGAAGCTGATCGCGTCGGGTTGGCTCTTGTCCGCGAGCTTCGCCAGCGCCGGGATCGCGTCCGTGATGCGCTCGTCGTAGGTCGCGCGGGCGGCCTCCGTGACCACCTTCACATCGGCATCGGTCAGAAACTCGGCGACCTTATCACTCTTGAGTTTCCGCAGCGCGAGAACCACGCCCATCCGAACCGGGGGCACATCGTACTTCGCCCGGTCCGCTTCTTTCACCTGGTTCAACACGTTCACCAGATCAACCGCGTTGCGGGTGAGGTGAACCAGTCCCATCACCGCGGCGTGTCGCAGGTACGGGTCTTTGTCGTTGTTCGCGCGGAGCAGATCGAACAGCGGCCGGTACGTGGCCTGTTCGCCGAGCGGCCGGACCTGCAACGGCTGGAGCCCGATCTTGCCGTAAGCCACCGCGGCCGTCGCCTTCACCCGACCATCAGCGTCCGTGAGAAGTTGCGCGAGCGCGCTCTGAACCTCGCTCGCCCCGGGCGCCTGTTCGAGCCCGCGCCCGCTGTACCGGACCACGTTCCCGAGCTGCTCGGCGGCGGCGCGTTTGATCTCCACGTCCTGATCCTTCAGTAACGCAACAAGCGGCGGGAGCGCTTCGCGGTGCTTGCGTGCCACCTGACCCAGCCCCCACACCGCGTGGAGGCGCGCGAGCCGATCTTTCGAATCTTTCAACACGTCACTGAACGCCGGCACCGACAGCCCCGGGACACGAGTAGCGATCTCGTATTGCGCCTCCTGGCGCACCTGCTGGTGCGGGAACGATAGTCGCTTCACGAGCTTCTCAGTGCTCTGGTGTTCCGCACCCTCCGCAATGAGCTTCTGCGCCTCGGCGACATGCGGGTTCTTCATGGCAACAGGATCAGTGACTCGGAAGATGCGCCCGCGGTCCTGCGGCGCCCACCCGCCGACCCAGTCCGACCAGTAGAACGCGCCATCCGGGCCGAACTCGCAGTCGGTCGGCACCAGCCCGCGAAGGAACGGCTCCGGCTTCGTGATCTCGAAGCTCGCCCCCTTCGGCTTCACCGCAAGAGACCAAATCTTGCTGCTGCCCGCGTTGGAAGTGAAGTCACACGCGAAGAAGTGGTCCTTGTACTTGTCACTCAAGCCGAGGCCGGGATAGTGCGTGACGCCCGCCGGGCCGTTACCGAAGTTCGCGAGCGGCGGCACGATCCACGCCGGTTGCCCTTCGTGCTGCGTGTGCCACAGCTTTTCCGTGTTCCACGCACCGCGGTTGCCCTGCGGCACCGCCGGGGTGTGGTAACCGGTCTGGTACTGGAACCCCCCGCGCCACCCGCTGTCCCCACCTTCGACGATGTGAACCCAGCGGGCCTGGTCGCCGCTGTCGCAGTTGTTGTCGTAGGTGAACAGGTTGCCGAAGTCGTCGAACGCGATCTCCTGCGGGTTGCGCAGTCCGCTGTGGACGACTTCGAGGTTCGCGCCATCGGGATCGCACCGGAGCACGGCCCCCGTGTTCGGGTATTCGAGCTTCTTACCTTCTTTCGTGGTGACCATGAACCCGCGGTCACCGATGCTGAAATACAACTTACCGTCCGGCCCCATGCGGAGCCCGTGGAGGTCGTGACCGAGGAACTGCACGGTCGGCCCGAACCCGGTGAACAGCGATTTCTTCTCATCCGCTTTACCGTCGCCGTTGGTGTCCTTCAGAACATAAAGGTCCGGGATACAGGTGAAGTAAACCTGTCCCTTGCGGGCGAGCACGCCCGCCGCGAGACCGTCTTGCGGGCGGTTGTAGCCGCCGGAGAACACCTCGCTCTTGTCCGCGGGGCCGCTCCCCGTACTCGACCAGACGACGCGCACCTGGTCGCTGTACTTTTCGTACCCTTTGAAATTGTGCTTCTCGTACATCTTCAACAGGTCATCGATCGAACGGTTCGCGAGGTCCTCGTCGAGCCAGTTCATGTGCCCGCGGGTGTCGGGCACGCCGTGCTCGAACCGCGTGGTCTCCGCGACGTAACACTTCCCTTTCTCGTCGAAGCAGAAGCTGACCGGGTTCATCATGGTGGGCGCGGCGGCCCACACTTCGACCTTCATCCCCTTTTCGGCGGGCTGAACTTGCGCGAGCGCAGCGTCATCGTCCCCGGAGGCGCCCTTTTTGGGTTGGTTGGCGGGTGTTGTGCCCTCTGGGGGCACGGCCAGCGCGAGCGCGGCCACCGTAAGCAACGGCAGCCCGAGGAGATAACGACGCATTGGGGAGATGCTCCGATTGGCAGGGATTTAGCAATGTAGTGAGGCTACCGCAGACGGGGGGGCCCGGCAACCGCAGACGGGCCGAGCCAACCGCACCCGAGAAACAGGCACAAAAGCACTTGCCGACACGACGAAGAGGTGTCAAACTGAGAGCTAGGTTGCGTCGGAAATCTCAATTCTGAGATAGCAACACCGTCTTATTTTTCTTTGTCTGCCATCACTTTCACCCCGTCGCGTCTCGCGCGCGACGTACCGGAGGTACAACGTGACTCTCTCCCGTCACCGTGGCTTCACGCTCATCGAATTGTTGGTGGTGATCGCCATCATCGCCATCCTCATCGGGCTCCTGCTCCCGGCGGTCCAAAAGGTGCGCGAAGCGGCCGCGCGCATGAGCTGCCAGAACAACCTCAAGCAGATCGGCCTCGCGCTCCATAACTATCACGACCAAAGCAACCAGCTCCCCGCGGGCGGCCAGGGCTCGGAACTCGGCGGGCACGGGATCTCGTGGATGGGGTACATCCTCCCGCACATCGAACAGGGGCCGATGTTCAGCAAAATGGACTTCAAGGGGGTCGCGGGCAACAGCCAGGAGCACACGGGCATCTTCTACCTGAACACCATCAACGGTGCGGCGGCCAACGGCGCACGTATCCCCACGTTCCTCTGCCCCTCCAGTACGTTTTCCAACCCGTTCAGCGATCCGCAAAGCACCTGCCCGCAGGGCCTCCTCCGGCCAACGTATGTCGGGATCGCCGGCGCCGCCGGGCACCAGAGCGCCGTTGATTACGGGGCCAACCAACAACACGCCCCCTCAGGCATCGTCTCGAAGGGCGGCATCCTGCCGCTGCTCCCGCGTGGACAAGGCGTCAAGTTCACGAGTATCAGTGACGGGCTTTCCAACACGCTGGCGGTCAGTGAACAGAGTGACTTCTGCAAGAACGCGGCCGGGGCCAAATTGGACGGGCGCAGCGACCACTCGCACACGTTCCTGATGGGCGGGGTGGATGGCGACAGGCGCACGTGGAATGTCACCACCCTCCGGTACGCGATCAACAACCGGACCTGGGAGAACGTCGGGGTCGGTGACCAGTTTTACGGCCAGAACAAGCCCCTGGTGTCGCCGCACACCGGCGGGGTCAACGCCCTCTTGGCCGACGGCTCGGTGCGCTTCGTTCGCGACTCGCTCGACATCCCAACGCTCCTGAACCTCGGCAACCGCGACGACGGCAACGTGATCTCCAACTTCTGATTGGCTTGTCTCCTTGGTTCGGCCGGTCGCCACCGTTGGCGACCGGTTCATTCACTCGTTCACCCACTCTCCCCACTGATCATGAACCGCCATCGGTTGCTCGCGCTCTTCGTTACGTGCTGTTTCGTGCTCGGGTGTTCTGGATCGAAAGACGTGCCCCGCGGCACGGTCAAGGGCCGTGTGACCCTCGGCGGCAAGCCGCTCGCCGGAGCGACCATCGTTTTTGACAACAAGTCACTCGGGGTGGCACAAAGCGCGACCCTCGACGACGACGGAAAGTATGAGTTCATGTCCTACGCCGCCGCGGGCCTGCCCGCCGGGTCGTACAAGGTGACAATCAGTTCGGGCCGGTTCATGGAGCCCGGAGAGGAGGTGCCCAAATTCGGTGCAGGAACGAAGGTCGGAGCGGCGCCCAAAAAGGCCCCGACCCCGATCCCAGACAAATACTCCAAAACCGAATCGAGCGGGCTGTCCGCGGACGTGAAAGCGGGCGACAACCCGCCGTTCGACTTCGACCTCAAACCATAGCCGCTCGACCGCAGCCACAGGGCGCGATGGAGCTTTTACGACTTCCCCAGTACGAGATCGAGCGCCCAACAACCCCGAACGTGTGTCGCGTTCGGGTCACGAAGGTGGTTCAAGAGGTCAACGGCATCACAA
>DASWYH010000957.1:0-6867 GCA_036405095.1 Gemmata sp.
CGGCGGAGCTGTTACCGGTCGTGATGCCGGCCCCCACCATCGAGGTGCTGATGACGCTCGCGATCACCCCCACCGCCTGAACGAGCAGCGGGAAGATCATCCCCTTGAAGCCGAACGCGGCGTACCCGAGCATCACCGACGCGACCAGCGTCACCGAGTAGCTCTCGAACACGTCCGACGCCATCCCGGCGCAGTCGCCGACGTTGTCGCCGACGTTGTCCGCGATGGTCGCGGCGTTGCGCGGGTCGTCCTCGGCGATCGCCTGCTCGACCTTCCCGACGAGGTCCGCGCCGACGTCCGCGGCCTTCGTGTAAATGCCCCCGCCGACCCGCATGAACAGCGCCAGGAGCGACCCGCCGAACCCGTACCCGATCAGGATCTCGTAGGCCAGTTCGCCGAACACGAGCAGGATGAGCGTGCCGCCGAGCAGCCCGAGCCCGCAGGTGAACATGCCGGTGATGGTGCCGGTCTTGTACGCCATCCGCATCGCGTCGCCGAAGTTCGCCTTCGTGTCCGCGCCGGCGCGCTTCGCACGGGCCGCTGCGGCAACGCGGAGGTTGCCGGCCGTGGCGAGCCGCATCCCGGTGAAGCCCACCGCCGCCGAGAACAGCGCGCCCATCAGGAACGCGACCCCGCGCCCGACGGCGATCGTCTTCAGCTCATCGAGCGTGTGCATCCCGGGTTCGGCTTCCCACGGCCACTTGGCCGCGACGATGACACCCGTTAACAGCACGATGAGCACGCCGACCACGGTGAACTGCCGGCGGAGGTAGGCGTTCGCGCCCTCGCGCACCGCGAGCGCGACCTTCTGCATCGCCGGGGTGCCGGTGTCGGCCGCGTACACCTGTTTCATGAGGCGGGCCGCGTACACGAGGCCCCCGACGGCGACCGCGAGGCACCCGAGCAGCCCCAGCTTCTCGCCGAACCCGTAGGCGCCCGACGTGAGGAACGCGAACGGCTCCCACCCGGCGCCGAACACCGCAAATTTGTTGGTCGCGCTCCCGGAAAAGTCACCGGCCCCGAGCAGCCCGATTGGGAGGGCACAAACGAGAACCAGCAGCCACGGGAACCGCGGCCGGCGTGCGCGAGAGCGAGAGAGGGACATCGTGGCGTCCTGGCTCTTGGGTCGTTTCGTTCGGAGCGCCCGTTCGGTTGCGAAGGTGCGCGCGGCCCGTCGGCCGCTCGTCACCTTTCGATGGTCCAACCGGAACAGCGCGCGCGGCTTGTGACAAACGTCACAAGCCAGCAAGAGTGGTCAGAATACGCTGTGAAGAACGGCCCGTCTACGCGCCCGGTTCGGACCTTGTGGAGCGAGGGGAGAGGCCCCGGCCCGGCAGCGGGAGGCGCCAAAGGGAACCGCATCCGGGGGCGAGCACGCCTCCGGTTCTGGGTTTCTGGTTCCGAACTCCTGAACCCGGTCCGCTACCCCTCGACCAGCTTCCGCACCTCCAGTTCCAGGGCGCCCATCACCTTGCCGACCTGGTTGGCGTCACCCAGGAGCTTCTTGTCGCCCTCGCTCGCCGGGTCCAACTGCGCGACCAGTTCGTTCAGTTTTACCACCGCGGTGCTGAAGATGGTCAACAGCTTCCGCATGGTCCACGTGTCCCCGTGCTTCTTGCACTCCTCCACCGCGGCCCGAATCTGGGGGAGGCTGTCGCGGAAGTCCGCGATCGTTTGCACCCCGGGCCACGTCTTCAGCAGGTAGTCGCGGGCCTTCTGGTGTGCGTCGTTCTTCGCCTTCCACTCGGCCGCGAGCTTGTCTTTCCGCGCTTTAACGTCGGCGTCGCCCGGGAGCAGCACGAGCAGGTGTTCGTAGGTGGCGAGCGCCTCGTCCACGTCCCCGCGCGACAGGAGCACCGCGATCTCGACGTTCAGCCGCTCCGCGGCGACCTCCTTGGCCGCAACGTTCGGGTCGCTCTCGCGCGCCACCACCTTCGCGATCTGCTTGAGGTGCTCGCCGAGTTGCACGTTGTACACCCGCAGCGCCGCGAGGTTCTGCTCCATCTTCGCGAGGATCGCGTCGATGTTGTCGGCCTTTTGAACGCGGGCCGCCTGTTCCTTGAGGTGCGCGAGTTCGTCGCTCAGGTACTTGTTGGTCGCGTCGGCCGCCTCGAACCCGCCCCTCGCGCGGGCCAGCGCGTCGGCGTTCTTCTGCTTCTTGATGAGCTTCGACACCTCCTCGAAGCACACCGACTGCGCGAGCCGGGCGTCGGCCGCGGCCCCGGCCGCGGTCAGCACCGACCGCTCGAACGCGGCCCGCTCCTCCTTCGCCGGGTCGATGTCGAACGGGACCGTGATCGGGTCGGCGCTGAGGATCGGCACGGGGAACTGCTTCGCCTGCGACGGCCCGAGCGCGACCGTGATGCAGGCCACGTTTGCCAGCGGCTGTTGCGAGCGGAACTGGTACGTGCTGTTGTCGAACGTACACACGTCCTTCGGGTCGCCCCCGACCGCGAACGCGGTATCGCTGGCGCGCACGTTGACCGCGGACGCGGTCTTGTACACCACGCCCTCCGTACTCACGAGCCGCACCGCAACGGGCGCCTTCACCGTCCCGAGTTTCATCGCGCGGTATCCGATGACGCCGCCGGCGGTGGGCATCGCGTTCGCGTACCGCGTCAGCACCACACACCGACAGCTCCCATCGGCCCCGACTTCGGCCACCTTCAATAAGGTAAAGTCGCGCGGCGTGGAGGTCAGTCCCGGCGGCGGCACCGACCCCGGGGGCGGGGTGATGATTTTGCCCGTTGCGGTCCTCAGCACCGGCGGCGCCGGGCGGTTCGTTTTGCGCACCGCCGCGACCGCGAAGATGTCGCCGGGGCGCACGAAGTTCTTCACGGCCCCCAGGCCGGCGCCGCGAACGAGCACCTTCGCCTCGTCGCCCTTGCCCGCGACCGGTTCGACCGTGCCCACGAGGCCGAAATCGCGGTCGAGCATCATCCCGGCGGTGCGCCCGGCGAGTTCCTGCGCGCGGAGGGACTGCGCGCGCACCAGCGGCGACGACAGCCCGGTGAACCCGTCGTACTGGCGCGACTCCAGGTGAACCTTCCCGTCGCGGTGCTCCACCTTGAGGAAGTGCGTTTTCGCCCCGGTCAGGTCGCGGGGCGCGTCCAGCGCCGCGAACCCCTTGTCGTCGAACTGCTGCCAGAGCGGCTCCCACTTGTCCCGCGGCAGGTCCGCGAGGTCGATCACCTCGACCGCCCCGAGGGCGCCCAGCCCCGGTTGGAGCGCGGCGAGGATGTCGCGCTTGAGCCGCTCGCGGAAGTCCGGCGTGAGCAGCGGGTGCGGCTTCACCGACACCACCACCCGCCACTGGCACGGCTGCTTCGGCTCGGGGTCGAGTTGCGCGAGCGCGGGCGCCCGGCTCAGGAGCCCGACCGCCACGACGAGGACCATCTTGCGGAACATGCTCATCGAAGCTCCGACGGGTGGGAGGCGCAGTGTTGAGTGTATCAGACCGCGGCGCCGCAGCGAAGCGCGTGCCCCGTAGTTGCCGGAGTTCGTGAGGGCGGAACGGCCCCGGACGAGCGCGGCGCGCGGGGGAGCCGAGCACCCGCGGCGGGGCCGGGCGCGCGGCGGCCGGACCTACACCAGCACCCGCGCGTCGGGGAACCGCTCCTCCAGCGCCGCGCGGTGCCCGCTCGTCAAACCGTTACCGCGAAGGTCGAGGTGGTACAGCTTCAGCCGCGCCGCGTTGGAGCCGACCAGCGCGCGAACCGCATCGGCCCTTAACCCGTTGTTCGCCAGCCCGAGCCACCGCAGCGGCGCCGTCGCCGGGCGCCGGTTCAGCTCCGTCACGATCTCCTTGACGCCCTCGTCGCCCACCCCTTGCCAGTCCAGATCGAGAACCCGCAGCCGCTCCCACGGGATCGACCAGCCCAGGTTCAGGTGCGTCACCGGGCCGTCCCCGGCGGGGTTCTTGCGCCACACCAGCCGTAGCTCGTCCAACCCGCGCACGCACCGGCTCGAAAGAACCGTTCGCAACTCGTCCGAGCGGAACGGAATGTAGCTCAGGTCGAGCCGCAAGAACTGACGGTGGTCGGCCTGCGGGAGCGCCTCGGCCAGCACCCGCGGCAGGTGAACGTTGTCGGCCAGGTCGAGCGCCGCGAGGGCTGGAAGGGCAGTACCGGTGAGCAGCGCGCGGAGCCACGGCACCGGAACGGGGCTGTCGCGCAAGTTGAGTTCGGCGAGCGCGCCGAGCCGCGGGCAACTCGAAAGCGGCTCGAAGTAGTCGGCCGAGTTCCGCAACTTGCTGAAATCGAGCCGCTGCACCCGCGCCATTTGGGGAGCGCTGAACACCCCGTCGAGCGGCACCGGTGCGGTGGTGGACGCGAACCGCTCGATCAGCAGCGAGCGGACCGGTTCGGCCGCGAACAGGGCCGCCGCGTCGCGCGCGAACGTGGCCGCGTTCACCCCGACGTGTTCGATGAACCCGCGGGCGAACCGCCAGCCGATGGCGCGGTCCGCGAGGTGCTCGGTCCACGCCCCGGCGTGCCGGTCGAGCAGCTTCTGTGCGGCCCCCTCGTACTTACGGGCTTTCGGGCTCAGCGGTTCGGCGTGTGCGCCTTCCACCTGGAGCCGGACGAACTGCCCCCGGTCGGGGGCGCCGTTCTCCTGGAGCCAGTCGGCGAACATGAGCCGCGGGGTGTCCTCGTCGGGGTGCTCGAAGATCGCGGCGAGCAGGGAATCGCGGTCGTTCATCGGTCGCCCCCTTCGAACACGCACACCCCCGGACCGAACCGCTCGATCAGCGCCCGCCGCCCGTCCGCACCGATCGGGTTGCCCGTGAGGTCGAGAAGGGTGAGGTTCACGGCCCGGGGGTAGCGCGCGAGGACTTCCGCGCCGGCATCGGTGATTTGATTGTGTTGCAGCCGCAACTTCGATAACCGGGTGAGCAGAGGCGGGCTGCGGTCATCGAGTCCATGCCCGGAATCGTCGTCGATGTCGAAATAAAAATCTTCAAGATCTGGGAATTCGTGCGATAGGCTGAGTTCTTGAAGCCGCGGCAGGCCACGCCCACGAAAGAGAAGCCACGACACGGTTCCCCCGTTTAAGTAACTTCCTCCCGAGGCGTAAAGAACGCGCAGATTGGTCAAGCACCGCGATTCATTCAGCCGGTGAGCATCGTCCCCCTCAAGAAGATTGGAACGGAAATCGAGGTACTCCAAGTTGGCGAGGTGTGTGTTGTCTGTAAAACCCCAAATTCGCGCGTCTCCCCCGGCGGAGTTGCTTTCGCTGATGTTCAGCCACCGTAGATTCGCAAACGTCGGGCTGTTGAGTTGGTAAAAACTCGGTCCCGCTTCGCTCTGCGGTGCGTTCAGCCGACGCAGGTTGACCCACTGTGGGGCTGAGAGCAACTGGTGCATTGCGGCCATCCCGATGCACGGCAAATCCAGCGACACGCAGCGGCGCGTTTCAGCACGGTCCGCGGCTGCGCCGAACATCGCGTCGTGTGCCTCGTAATCGTCGTCTCGCATGTCCTTGTCGCGCGCGCTTTCTTCGAGCTTCAACCCGAAAGCGGGCGCGATCTCGGCCGTCAGCGCTGCCGCGTGAGCGTGGAAGTCGAGCGCCCCCGACGTAACTTGGGCCACGAACCCCCGGCGGAAGTTCACCTCGGAAAACCCGAGCGTATCGAGATGCCCGAACAGTTTCGTGCACAGTTCTTTTTCCCGCGCAGCGAGGCGCTTGCCCTCGGCGGTGCGGCGCGACACGTGTTCGAGCCGGCACTGTGAGCGAATGAGCTCCGCGTGGTCGTCTTCACCGTGTTCGCTGAGCCAGTCCGCGTACACCAGCCGCGGCGTGTCCTCGTCGGGGTCGGCGGTGATGGCCGCCAGTAGGGCGTCGCGGTCGCTGAAAGACATGCGTCACGGTTCCTCGATCTGCGCTGCGGGGAACAGCCCCGCAAGTTGGTTGGCGTACCGTCGCAGCGCCGGGTTGTCGCGGAGGTTCAGGTATAGCAACTGCGGCCCGAGCGCGGACCGGGCCAGAACCTTCACGGCGGTGATGCTGAGCCCGCACGCCTCAAGGTGCAGTTCGCGGAGCGCGGGCAGGGATTTCGCGCCGCCCGCCAGAACTTCGAGGCCGCCGGGACCGATGTTGCGGAAGTTCAAATTTAGCACGCGCAGGCTCCCGAGCGCTTTCGAGTCCGCAACCACCTCACACACCTGCACCCCGTCGGCGCGCGCGCGAAACGGCACCCCGCGCTCGCTCTCGAAACCTTCTTCGGCGGCGAGCCGCAGCACCTGGAGAGCGCCCCGCGCGTGGGGGCCGGCTACCAGCGCCCGAACGCCCTCCGCGATCACCATGCAACTGGTGAGGTCGAGCGAAGCGACCGCTGCGAACGCCGGGCACCCGGCGAGTGCGAGCGCGTGATCGGTTTTCAGCCAGACGTTGCGCGCGAAGCTCAGTTCGGTCAGGTCCGGCGCCGCGGCCAGCAGCGCGGGAACGGACCGTTCCGGGATTAAATTGTGCCCACCCAGCCCGAGCGCCCGCAAGCTCTGAATGTGCGGTGAGTCGGCGAGCTGCTGAGCTTCCCGGGCGCCGAGGCTGGAGCCATCGAGGTCGAGTTTCGCGATCCGGGCGAGGTGCGGGCACGCGAACAGCGCCGCCGGTGTCACGGTGCCGACCCGCGACGTGAGTTGCACGAACTTGACCGAGGTGACGGGGGCGCGCTCGAAGTAGGTGCCGCCCTCCGCGACGAACCGCTTGGAGAACAGCGCGAGGTGCCCCACGAACCCGCGCTCGAAGGCCCACGCTTTCGTGCGCCCTTTGAGGTGCGCGACCCACGGCAACTGGCCCCGTTGAGCCCGCTCGTGGGCGGTGACGAACAGCTCGCTCCACCGGGCGCGCGTTTCGCGCCAGGCCGCG